>NZ_JAKTNS010000042.1:0-15641 GCF_022760915.1 Thermus thalpophilus
ACGTGGGCGCAGGTCCATCCTAAAGGGGTGGTCCCACGTTTTGACGTGTACTGAGCTCACTCCGAAACCATCACCACCTCCACCACCACCTCCCCCGGCTTCAGGTCCCGCACCTTGACCTCGGCCACCCGGCCCGCCACGGGAGCGCGCACCAGCTGAGCCTCCGCGGTGCGGGTCCTCCGCCTCTCCAGGCGGGCGGCCTCGAGGCGGGCCTCCCGCATCCCCTCTTCCAGGCGGGCCCGCTCTCCGGCGCAGTCCAAGGCCAAACGGGTAAGGCGCCCCTCCAACTCCTCCACCCGCCCCTCGGCCTCCACCAGGCGCAGGCGGGGCTCGGCCCCCTGGGCCACCAGGTAGCGCAGGCGGGCCGCCTCCTCCCGGGCCCGGGCAAGCTTCCCTTTGAGCTCCTCCCGCTCGGCCCGGCACCGCTCCTCCAGCCGGGCCAGCTCCCCCTCAAGCCTCCGGGCCTCCTCCACCTTCTTCCGGGCCTGGTCCTCGAGGTCCTGCAGGGGGGCCTCGTCCACCCGGCGGGCGATGGGCTCGCCCTCCTCCACCCGGTCCCCCGGGCGCACCAGGAGGCCGGAGAGGGAGGAGAGGGAAAAAACCAGAGGGTGCACCTGGGGCAGGGCAGGGAGGGCGGGAAGCTCCAGGCTGGCCTCCTCCCCCCCGGGAGGAAAGGCGGCCCGCACCACCGCGCTCCCCGCCTGGAGGTAGAGGCCCGCGAGGGGGGCCAGGTCCTCGGGCCGGGCGGCGTGGAAAACCAGACGGGGCGGGTTCTGGCTGGCCTCCACCCGGGGGTAGGTCCCCACCAGGGGCACCAGGGGCGGGGGCTCAGCGGCGGGGCGGGCCTCCCCGGTGATCCAAACCCGGCGCGCCCCCCTAGGGAGGGCCTGGAGGAGATCACCCAAGAGCCTGCCCGAAAGGTCCAAACGCCACTCCCTGAGCACCTGGGGCCTCCCCTTCTGCATGCGCACCCGGTAGGCCACCACCTGCCCGTCCCGGCTCACGGCCAAGGTGCGGCCCAAGGCGTCCTCCACCAGAACCCCCTCCCGGCCCAGGGCCTCCACCACCAGGAAGCGCCCCTCCAGGGCCTCCTGGGTTTCCCGGTTGAAGCCCTTGACCTCGGCCCACACCTCCCAGCGCTCCCGCCAATCCAGGTAGTCCAGCACGGCCACCTCGGGGGTACCCACCAGGTGCCGGAAGGCGCTGGCGAAGCCCTGACCAGAGAGGGGCCAGAGGGCGAAGCCCACCAGGGCCAGGATCAGGGCCAGGGTGGCCTCCTGGGGGGAGGCGTAGCGGATCCTCCACTCCCGGGCGGAGAAGAACCAGAACTGAAGGCGCCAGGGCCAAAGGAGGGGCACGCCGTTCACGTTCAGGGTGTCCAGGAGCAGGTGGGAAAGGTAGCCCGCGAGGAAGGCCCAGTAAGCTCCCGGCTGGGCCCGGGCCAGGGGGTAGAGGAGGAAGGCCAGGACCAGGAGGAAGAGGAGGCTGTGGGTGAGGGTGCGGTGGCCGAACCTCCGCTCTAGGAAGGTGGAAAGAGGCCTCACGAACTTGCCGGGGCCTGAGGTGGTGGTGTCTATGTCTGGCATGACCGACCCCCAAGCCAGGGCCACCCCCTCTTGGAGCCCCACCTCGAGGCCCAACCCCCGAAGGAGGCTTGCGGTGAGGGCGGCCCCCGCCAGGTGGGTGCCCGCGGTCATTCGTCCAGGGCCTCCTCCAGAAGGCGGAGGGCCCGGTCCAGGTCAGGGACCCGGCCCGGGTGCAGTTCGTTGAGATCCAGCCACACCGCGGAGAGGAGGGCGTGGAGGCTTTGGGCCTCCTCCCGGGTGAGCACGCCCTGGACCTGGGCCTCTCGGTGGGCCAGCCGGGCCAGGAGCTTCTGGCGCTCGGCCTCGAGGCGGGCCACCTTCCCCTCCAGCTCCGCCACCCTTCGCCTCAGGTAGTCCAGCTCCTCCACCCTCATCGCTCCTCCTCGCACAACATGCCTTGAGCCTGGTAGAAGCGGACCTCCATCGTTTCCTCCTCCGGGTCGTCGGGGGAGAGGGCCAGGGTCCAGTGGGCGCAGGCGGGCGGAGGCACCGCCCCCCTCACCTGGAGGAAGCCCCCCGTGCCCGACTCCTCCAGCCGCACCCCGTTCCCCTCCAGCAGGAGGAGGACCACCCCCTCGGCCCTCACCCCCTCGGAGCGCAGGACCGCCTGAACCTCCTGCCCCCTCCGGTGGAGGGCCACGGTAAGCCGGAGGGGCGGGCCCTCCGCGGGAAGAACCTCCACCCCCTGGGGCCCAAATCGGTGGAGCCTGGGGGGAACCTCCTCCTGGTGCAGGGCCACCGGGGCCTCGCAGGCGGAGAGGGCTAGGGCCAGGACCGCCCCCACCCCCCAAGCACCCCTCAGGCCCACGGGCCACCCCCTGAAACCCGCCTAAACCCCCCTAGAAGGGCCGCGGAGGGGTGCCCCAAGGGGAGAGTGCCCCCCTTCTCCTCCAAAGGCTTTAAAAGCCCTTTTAAGGCCTCGGGGGAAACCCCCACCACCCGGGCCAGCTCCTCCAAGGCCAGGGCTAGGTCCAGGTTGGCCCGGTACAGGGCCAGTCGGGCCTGGGAGAGACGCTCCGCCCCCGCCAGGACCTCCGCGGGGGTGGCAGACCCCACCCGGGCCCGGGCCTTCAAAGCGGAGAGCTCGGCCTCCCGGGCTTCCACCCCGTCCGCCGCCGTGCGGGCCGCCTCCCGGGCCGCCAGGTAGCGGAAGAAAGCCCCGGCCACCCGCACCCGCACCTCCCGCCGGGCGGACTCCACCTTGGCCTCGATGGCCTGCAGGGCCCGGCTTCGGTCCTGGAAAAGGGCGGAGAGGTCCAGGCTAAGGCTCAGGCGGTAGGCCAGGGCCACCTGCTCATGGACCCCCGAGAGCTCGGCCCCTGCGGAGGCGGAAAGGGCCCCAGGCAGGCCCAGGGACTGACGGGCCGACTCCAGGTCGGCCAGGGCCTGGAGGTAGGCGGGATCCCGGGGCAGGGCCTCCGCCACCAGGCGGTCCAGGACCTTGGCCTCCGCCGCGGTAAGCCCGGGAGCCTGGGCCAGGACGGGCACCGCAAGCAGGGCGAGGAGAACGAGCCCCCTCACGCCGCCCCCTCCCTGGGCACCTGGAAGGCAGGAGCCCAAAGCAGGGCCGCTTCCTCCTTGAGGAGGAGGAAGGCCGCGTCAATCCCCCGCTGATAAAGCCGCCACTCCCCCCCCAGGCGGACCAGGTAGTACTGCCCCGTGGGGTCGGCCCGCACGAAGGAGGCCTCCTCCAGCGCCTTGAAGAACTCCGCCAGCTCCACCCTCACCGCACCATCACCGCCTTTCTGAGCCAGGGGGACAAGACCAAGAAGGCGGCGATGCCCAGCCCCCCGGCCACATACAAGTCCATCTCCCCGCGGGCCAGGCCCAGGTAACGGGCGGCGATGGCCACCCCACCCGCCACCAGGAGGATGGGGGCCAAAGCCACCCCCCGCTCCTCCCGTCGGGCCAGGCTCTCCGCGTAGCCCGTGCCCACATCCCGGTTGCGTACGATGTCCTCGGCGCTCACATAGCGCACCAAACGCTCCACCTCCCCGGGAATCCCCCCCGAGAGGGCCACCACCCGGGAGAGGTAGGCCTCGAGGTCCTCGGCCACCACCCCGTAGCGCTGGACTAGGGCCTCCGCCAGCTCCCGGGTTTCCCGGGGGGTGAGGGGCGGGAGGTCCACCCGGTCCAGACGCATCCAGAGCCGCTTGGTGTTGGCCTTCCTGAGGGTTTCGGGGTGCACGGCCAGGACCAAGGTCCCCACCTCCGCCAGGGCCACCAGCCAGGGGACCATGCTCCCCTGGACCCCGGTGGCGTCGTCCACCACCACCGTGGCCCGGTTCACCCCCCGCTCCCCGTAGCGGCGGAGGGCCTGGACCAGGCTCCGGGCCTTCTCCTCGTTGCTGGGGTAGCGCTTGCCCCAGGTGCGCAGGTCGGCCTCCACGTCCTTGGTGAGGTCCACCCCCTCCACGGGGATGCGGGCGTCCCAAAGGCCCCGGAAAAGGTCCTTTAGGAAGGCGCCAAAGGGGGCCACCCGGTCCGCCCACATCACCACGCTCCAGGCCTCGAGGGCAGGCCTAAGCTCTTCTAGGAGGGCGCTCTTTCCGTAGCCGGGCGGGGCCACCAGGACCACCCCCCGCCCTGAGCGCACGGAGAGGAGAACCGCGCGCCCCTCCTCCTTCCGGCCCACAAACATACTTCCAGACTAACAGACTTACAGACTCTGGAACTTCCGAACTTACAGACTCTGTAAGTTACAGATTTTGGAACTTCCAGACCTACAGACTTCCGAACTTCCAGACTTACAGACTTACGAACTTACAGACTTACAGAGTTGTGCCCCCCTTGCGCCCTGTGCGCACATCGGTTAGTATGCCTCCCGTGGCAAAGCCCCTCTTCCTGACCCCTGAGGAGCTGGCCCGGGCCCTGCGGGTGGACCCCGAAACGGTCCGGCGCTGGCTCAGGGAGGGGCAGGTGCGAGGCCAGAAGGCGGGCCGGCTCTGGCGGGTCCCCTGGGAAGAAGGGGTGCGGCTTCTCGGGGACGAGGGGCGCCTGGAGGAGGCCCTAAAGGAGGAGGCGTGAGAGTCCTGGCGGTGGTCAACGGCAAGGGGGGCGTGGGCAAGACCACCACCGCGGTGAACCTGGCGGCCATCCTGGCCGAGCAGGCCCCTGTTCTGCTGGTGGACGCGGACCCTCAGGGCTCGGCCTCCTGGTGGGCGGGCCGGGGGGAGATGCCTTTTGACCTCGCCCAGGAAACCGACCCCACCCTCCTCGCCCGCCTAAGGAAGGTGCGGGGCTACGGGGCGGTGGTGGTGGACACCCCACCCGCCCTACGCTCCAAGGCCCTGGAGGCGGTCCTGGAGGCCGCGGATTACCTGGTCCTTCCCACCCCGCCCGCCCCCTTGGACCTCGAGGCCCTGGTGGAGACCGTCCGCCGGGCGGTGCGCCCCGCGGGGGTGGCCCACCGGGTCCTTCTCACCCGGGTGGATCCCCGGAGCCTGGGGGAGGCCCTCGAGGCGCAAACTGCCCTCATGGAGGCCGGGGTGCCCGCCTTCCACGCCTTTGTGAGGGCCTACAAGGCCCACGAGCGGGCCGCCCTGGAGGGGCGGCCCATCACCCGCTGGCGGGGCCCCAATGCCCGCGAGGCGGAGGCGGACTACCGCCGGGTGGCGGAGGAGGTCCTAAGGGACCTGGGGGTGGAAGCCCTGGAGGCGGCATGAAGCGGAAGCGGCTGGCGGAGCTGGTGAGGGAGGAGGCAGAGGGGCTGAAGGAGGCCCCCCAGGTGGAGCCCTCCCCCGAGGAAGCCCCCCAGGAGAGGGCTCCGGAAGGCCCCTCCGAACCCGCCCAGCCCACCGGCCCCAAATACCTCACCTATGTCCGCAAGGAGTGCCGCCTCCGCCCGGACCAGCTGGACGCCCTCACCCAGCTCGCCCGGAGGCTAAACCGGGAGCGGAGGGGGAGGGGGGAGAGGATAACGGAGAACACGCTCATCCGGATGGCGGTGGACCTCCTCCTGAGGGAGGCTGGCCCCTCAGGGGAAGGCCTCTCCGCCCTGCTGGGCCCTGACAGTGGAAGGGCGTGAGGTGGACTTCCACGTCCCCGAAGAAAAGCTCACGGGGTACCTCCTCAACCCCCAGCACCCCGTAGGCCGGGGAAAGGCGGCTTTCTTCCTAGCTTTGGGGTTCTCCCGCCAGAACCCCGAGGCCCTCACCCAGGCCCTCGTCGTCCAGGCCCGAGAGGCCCCGGAAAGGGCGGTCCAGCCCGCCCCCGAAGGGGAAAAGCTGATCTGCATCGGTCCCCTCGCCACCCCTTCCGGAAAACGCCCGTGGGTGGTGAGCGTTTGGTACCTTGAAAGGGGAAAGGACACGGCCCGCCTAGTGACGGCCTATCCCTATAGGAGGCGCGAGGATGCGGGAAGGTGACCTGGTGGCCCTAAAAGTGGACCGGCCAGAATCCGGCCTGAGGAAAGGGGACGTGGGGGCTGTGGTCCTGGTCTACCCGGGAGGGGAGACCTACGCGGTGGAGTTCGTGGACCACCGCGGGGAGACGGTGGCCCTCCTGGACCTCACCCGGGAGGAGGTGGAACCCCTCCGGGGCTCGGCCATTTTGCACCTGAGGGAAACGGCCTAGACTCCAGGCTTCTATCTCAATAGCTCTGTGAGCCTGGGAAGGAAGTAGGCTAGATTTTCCTCGTAAAGGGCAGGGCCGTGCTTGATCCTCGTGATCCTTGTACCGCCGGTTTGCTCATCCGGGAGAACCTTATAGTAGTTCATCCATAAACCAACAATCTTCCCCTTGGGTTCATAGCTTATCGCGAAAGCAAAGGGTCTATAAATAGGAGGGCTTTTATCGTTCCAAAAGGTGATGATGGCACGAACATGGGGCTTCCACTCGTCTCCTTCGGCGAGCGTTTTCTGTATGGGGATGTAGGCCTCCTGCCCGCAAGCGGGACAAATAATCCAGCCCTTCGGGTCCCTATGTTTTTGGACGATGTCTTCTATGGTTAACCCTTTAGCCTCTTGACCACAGCGTGGGCAAACTATCTTAAAAAGATTCGGCCCCTGACTACGTTTAGCCGGCATCTTTAATCCTCACTTTCAGCCGGATTATAGCTTCTCCTCGCAAACGAGGGAAGCCTGCTCACCCCAACACATCCGGCAGCGCCCGGGCCGCCTCCTCCAGGCGCTTCCGGCTCACGTGCACGTAGACCTGGGTGGTGGCGATGGAGCTGTGGCCCAGGAGCTCCTTCACCTCGTCTATCCCCCGCCCCGCCTCCACCAGGGCGCTGGCGTAGGAGTGCCTCAGCTTGTGGGGCGTGATGCGGGCCCAGTCCTTCAGCCCCGCCCTGCGGGCCACCCGCTTCACCATGGCCTCCACCGCCCGCACGCTGAAGGGCTCGCCCCGCCTCGGCCCCGAGGTGTGGCTCCAGATGTAGGGGCTGGTGGGGTGCCCCTCCAGGTTCCGGTGCTTGAGCCACTGGTGGAGGGCCCGCTGGGCCGTGGGGGAGAGGACCACCACCCGCTCCCGGTCCCCCTTCCCCTTCACCCGGATGGCGTGGGGGATCCCGTCCTGGTAGGTGAGGTCGCCGTAGGTGAGGGCCAGGGCCTCGGAGATGCGCAGGCCCGTGCCGTAGAGGAAGGCCAGGAGGGCCCAGTCCCGGAGGCCCACCCGGGGGGAGCGGTTCTTGTAGGCCGCCTCCAGGAGCCGGGCCACCTCCGGGGGGGTGAGGTAGACGGGGAGCCTGCGGGGGAGCTTGGGCCGCTTCACCCCCTGGGTGGGGTCCTGGAGGATGGGCAGGCCCTCCACCTCCACCAGGTAGCGGAAGAACTTCCTGAGGCTGGCGAGGAGCCTACCCGAGCGCTGGGGCCCCACCTCCCGGCCCGCCAGGAAGGCGCGGACCTGCTGGCTTCCCACCTCTTCAAAGCGGGGGGGCCTGCCGTAGCGCTCGCGGAACCAGCGGAGGAAGAGGGCGATGTCCCGGAGGTACTCCTGGGCCGTGCGGGGGGAGCGGCCCTCCTCCATCTCCAGGTAGCGGCGGAAGCGGGCCAGGACCTCGGCGTGGGGCTCTCGGGGGTCGTTCACGGGGCACCTCCTGGGGCCGGGGGCGGAAGTGGCCTCGAGGCCCCCCACCCCGGCTTTAGCAAAGTATAGCATTCGTGAAAGAATGGTTTGGCGAAATTTCACACCGGAGCCCCGTCCGCGGAGAAGCGCCGACGGGAAGGGCAAAAACCTCGGAAAGCGGGGCCTTTTTCCTGGGCGGGGCCCCCACAAAAGGTTGCGACAAAAGACGCGAGTTGGCGCAAAATCTACAGACTTACAGACTTCCAGACTTACAGACTCTGGCACTCTGGAAGTTACAGAGTTTTTCCGTTCCATACGCGCCTGTGCGTTAACATAGGGGCATGCGTGAGGGCTCCGAGGAGTTCAGGGACCCCCTGGGCGGCAGGCTCCTCCTCACCTACGCCGAGGTGCAGAGGGCTCTGGGGGTTTCCCGGACAACGGTCTGGCGGCTGGTGCAGAAGGGAAGCCTGAAGGTGGTTTACCCCACCTCCGGCTCCCCCCGCATCACCCGGGAGAGCCTCGAGGCCTTCCTCCGCTCCCTGTCCTCTGGGGAGATAGAGGGCCGGGGACGGGGCAAGCCCCTGGTGGACCGGGCCAAGGAGGTCCTGAGGAGGTTCGGGCTTTGATGGAGGAAAGGGAGGCGCCTGCCGCCCAGGAGAACCAGGCGGAGCGGAGGAAACCCCACATCGCCCACCAGGCCACCCTCTTCCTGGAGGGGCGCCTCACGGAGGAGGGCTTCAGTAGCCCGCGCCTCCCCAGGGGGTGCGGGGTGGAGCTGGCGGGCCACGCCGGGGCCAACCCCGAGGCTCACCTGGGGGAGGGCCACTTCACCCTCTGGCCCCGCACGGACGGGGAGGGGCGGCTCATCCAGGTGCAGGTGGCCCTCAAGCTCCAGCGCCCCATGGAGGGCACGGAGCTCCAGGTCCACGGCCTCCTCCTCTACGCGGACCGGAAAAAGCTGGTGGTCCTCATCCAGCCCAAGAGCGCAGAGCCCTTCCGCCTCATCCTCCTCCGGGCCAGGGGGTTCACCGCCCGGCTGGAGCCCAAGAAGGCCTACCGCCTGGAGGGAAGCCTCCGGGGGAGGCGCCTCTTTGTGGAGCGGGCCTACCCCCTGGGGAAGTGGGTCCTGGCCCGGAAGGGGGAAAGGCCCATGCCCGAGCCCATCGAGGGGGACCGGAACCCCTACTGGGACGGCACCCGGAGGGGCAGGAGGCCCAGGGGGGAGAGGGAAGGAGCAGGGGAGACCCCGCCCGCGGAGGCCCCAAAGCCTTCCCAGGCCCCGCCTCCGCCTCCGCCCCCCGAGCCCGAGCCGGAGCCCCCGCCCCCCCTGCCCCGGGGGCAGGTGGTGGGCCTCACGGGGAGCGGCCCCTACTGGCTGGTGGTGCGCCCGGAGGCGGTGCGGGAGTGGTGGCCCCGGGTGGAGCGGTTTCTGCCGGACCTCACCCGTCGGCACGAGGTGCGGACCTACCCCGACGGGACACGGGCGGTGGTGTGCGGGGACCTGGAAGCCCTCAAGGTGTGGTGGAAGCGGGTGGTGAGGGGCTAGGCCACCCGCCACTGGGGGAGGTTTCGGGCCAGGGGGAGGAAGCCCCCCTCGTTCAGGAGGCGGGCGAAGAGGGCCCCCGGGCGCTGGATCCGCCGCTTCCTGGGGCTGTAGAGGGTGGTGTGGACCGCCGCCCGGGTGCGCCCCAGGGCCCAGGCCACCGTCTTCAGGGCATCCCGGCTCATTCCGTAGAGCTCCATCCTGAGGGCCGACCAGAGCACGTGGGCGTAGAAGCGCACGCTCCCGGGGTCGCAGAACTCCTCGGCCAGGGCCCGGGCAAGGGCCTCAACTCCAGCCCGCCGGGCCCTCGGCTTGGCCCGGAGCAGGGCGGTGAGAGAGTCTATATCTAACGGAGGATTCTGCTTCGCTAGGGGGGATAACGGGAAGGACAAGAGAAACTCCCTAGCCCTTAAACCCAAACCTCCTTTAGGAGGTTTTTCTTTAGACTCTCTCACTAGGTTCCAGGCCGTGCGCTTGGCCTCCACATCCCCCTCCAGGTCCCGCCAGGGGTGCTCCAGGTCCTCCCTCAGGAGCTTGAGCCGGCCCTCCCGTCCGGGGAGGCGCACCGCGAATACCGTTCCTGCGGCGTACACCCCCGTCCGCCCCCTGAGGGTGGCCCGCGCCCGCCAGGCCCGCCGCAGGACTAGGCCCCGGGCCTCGAGGCCCCCCAGGGCCCGGTACAGGGTGGCCAAGGAAACCCCTGCCGCCAGGGCCAGGGCCTCCGCCGGGGCGAAGGCCACCACCCCCACCAGGGCCCTGGGGACCCTTGGGGTGTGCCGGAAGTGGTGGGCCAGCCCCAGGACCAGGAGGAGACGGTAGACCCTCCGCTCCCGCTCGGGGAGGTCCTCCAGGGCCTCGGGGTGGGCCTGGAGCATGCGCTCGGCCTCCGCCTCGGGGTCCGGGGGGGCCAGGGTGGGCCGGGGTGGGGTCCTCCTCAGCTCCTCCGGGGTGGGGCGGGTCAGCCCGGAAGGGCTAAGCTTGAGGCTCCGGAGGGCCTCCCCTGGCCTGGGGGCCGGGGCCTGCCCCGGGTCCTTCAGGGGCTCGGCAGGGGCCCCTGGACCCCCCTCCAGAAGGACCCGGTAGAGGGGGGGAAGCTCCTCCCCCCGGGCCCGCTTCCTCCGGGCCAGGGCCTCCAGAAAGGCCCGGCCCCGCTCCGAAACGCCTTCTTGATAATCCTTCCCTTCAAACTCCTGTTGGGGCATAAACCCCTCCCGCTTTTCCGCGTTGGGGACGGTTCTCCCCCGCGCGGGCCTCTAAGCCCTCTTGCCTTTCCCGCTGGGAGGGGGTAGGGTTGAGAAAGGTAAGCAAAAACTTCTGCCGCGGGTGTGCCCCTCCCAACGGGGACCTCTCTTTTTGTCCTACGCGGCCCTGCCGCTCTGGGTCCCAGGGGGACCCCGTCTTCCCATTGCCCGGCATTATACCAGGCCAAAGGGTTGAGAAGAGGGACCTGACCGGAACCATTCCCCTACTGCTATCACCTCCAGGGAGAAAGGTCAATGGGGTCAACTCGGGCATGTCAACAGGCGTGATAGATTTCACCTGATTTTTTAAGGGGGACAAATATCCATCTAAAGCTGTAAAATCCGAAGTCAAGATGTCAGGAGAAAGAGGGGAAATCCGCAGAATCAATGCAAAACCCGTGCAGGACGGTAAAAATCTCGTGCCCCGGAGGCGCCGACCCCTCTTCCGGGAGGGGGGGGAGCTGGACCTCGAGGCCGTCCGCCAGTTCCTCCAGATGGGCCGCTACAGCGAGGCGGAGCGGGCCCTGGACGCGGTTCCCCAGCCCTCGAGGCCGGAGTGGCTCAGGCTGAAGGGCTGGGCCCGGCTCCACCTGGGGGACGAGCGGGGCCTGGAGATGGTGCGGAAGGCGGCCCGGATGGTCCGGGAGGGGGCAGGCTGGTACTGGCAGGACCTGGGGGCCCTCCTCTTTCGCCTGGGGCGCTGGCAGGAGGCGGAGGAGGCTCTCCTCAAGGCCCTGGACCTCTTCACCGCGGAGGAGGACCACCTGGGCCGGGCCTGGGCCCTGCACGGCCTAGGGGTGGCCCATCTGCACCAGGGGAGCCTGGGCTGGGCCCTGAGGCGGGGGGAGGAGGCCCTGGCGGTGGTGCGGGCCAAGGCCCTGGGGCGCTTCCGAAGCCGAGTCCTGGTCCTCCTCTCCGCAGTACACCGGGCCCGGGGGGAGCTGAGGGAAGCCCTTTACCGGGCAAGGCAGGCGGTGGAGGGGAAACTGGACCCGGATGACCGGGTGGTGGCTCTGCGGGCCCTGGGCACGGCCCTGCGCCTCGCGGGAAGGCCCGCCCAGGGGCGGGAGCGCCTGGAGGAGGCCCTCAAGCTGGCGGGGGAGGGGATCCGGCGGGGGGCGGTGCTGGCGGAGCTCTCCGCCTGCTACCTGGCCCTAGGCTGGAGGCGGGAGGCCCAGCGCACGGCGGGAGAGGCCCTGGACCTGCTGGACACCCACGCCCCGGGCCGAGCGCGGGTTCTGGTGGTGCTGGCGGAGATGGCCCGGCGGGAGGGCAAACCGGAGGGGGTGCGGGGCCTCCTGGAGGAGGCCCTCAGCCTGGGGCCCTACCCCCTCATGGAGGAGGCCCTGGCCTTCCCTCAGCTCTTCGCCTTGGCGGAGGAGCAGGGGCTGAGCCTCCCCCGCAGTCGGCGGGCCCCGGAGCGCCCCAAGGTGAAGCTGGACCCCGAGGGGCGGCGGATGTGGGTGGGCCGGAGGGAGGTGCCCCTTGAGGGCTCGGGGCGGGCCTTTGACCTGCTGGTGCTGTTGGCCCAGGAGGGACCCCTACCCTGGCAGGAGGCGGCCTTCCGGCTTTGGGAAGAGGTGGGGGAGGACATCCGCAAACGGCTCCACACCACGGCCTCGAGGGCCCGGGACCTGGTGGCCGACCGGGAAGCGGTGGTGTGGCGGGGGGAAGTGCTGGAGCTGGACGGGAGGAGGCGGTGGGCGATAGTTGGGTAGTCGCTAGCTGCCCTAGAAGCAAAGTGCTAACATGAAAAGCATGAAACAGAAGAAACCAAAAATCGACGTAGGCCCTCATGGAGATCAGTGGGCAGTTAAGGAAACCGGTAAAGAAAAACCTCTAGCAACCTTCGAACGAAAAAAGGAGGCAGAAGAATACGGCAGGAAGCTCGCAAAGGAAATGGAAACAGAGCTGATTATTCGTGGCAAAGACGGCAAAATCCAAGACAAAGACAGCTACGGAAACGACCCTCATCCCCCCAAGGACAAAAAGCACTAACTCCTAGCCCGATAAGCCCCCGCCCTGGACCCGGCAGGGGGGCGCACCACCTCCAAGAGCCCCCGCTCCACCAAGGCCCGGATGGCCCTGTTGACCACCACAGGGCTCATCTCCAGCGCTTCAGCAACCTTTTTTATGGAGTACTCCCCTTCCCCCTCGGCCCATATATGGAACCACACCAGGCGGGCTGAGCAGGGCAGGTCCTTGAACCGCTCAGGTCGGTACATCGGACGCCGAGGCATGGCCGCAGTTTACCGGCGGGCAGGGCCCGGCGCGTCCCCCGAGGGGCGAAGCTTCCGCGCGGCGGCGTGTACGGCGCGCGGAGCGAGCCCCGAGGGGGCGGCCCCCGGGCCGAGCGTCAGCTGGACCGCGGCGGCATGTACGGCGCGGCGGCCCGGGGGCCGAGCGCCGGGCCGGAGGGGAGCCGTGCGCCCGCGGCGGGTGGTGGGCAAGGGCGCGCCCCGGCCCGCCGCCCCCCCTCGCGGGGGGCAGGCGAGGCCGGGGCTTACCCTCATCCCTCCGGGGCTGGCCCGCTGGAGCCCGCCAGGAGGGTGAGAACCCTCACGGCCTCACGCTCTAGGGCCCAGGCGGTGCGGGCCATCTCGAGGTTGGCCTCGGCCACCCGGTAAACGGCCCGGGCGGTGCGGAGGGCCTCCTCTTCCTCGCGGGTCCTCTCCAAGAGTTCAGCCTGGCGGGCTTCGGCGTTCCGCCCCTCGAGGCCCCCCAGGATGGCCCGGGCCCGGGCATCCTCCAGGGCGTCCATGGCGGACTCGTAGGCCAGGCGGGCCTCGGCGTGGGCGGCGATGGCGGCGATGAGGGCGTGGGCCCGGTCGCGCAGGGTGGAAAGGGCCTCCTCCAGGTGCTCCTTCAAGTCCTTCAGGTCTTGGGTCATGGTTCCTCCAGGGAGAAAAGGGGGGGCGGGCGCCCCCCCTTGGGCTACTTCTTCCCCCCGAGCCCCTTCACCTCGTCGGAAAGGGGCTGGACGGTGCCGTGGGCCTGGGTGCCGTGGGCCTTGACCGGGGCCGCGAGGGCCAGGAGGGCGAGGAGGGCGAGGACGAGGGCGCGCATTAGCGGACCTCCTCCGCTTCCGCGGCCCGGCGGGCGGCCTCGAGGCGGGCCTCCTCCAGGAAGGCCGTCATAGTGGCGTCGTAGTTCAGGACATCGGAGAAGGCCGAGGCCAGGGCGAGGACGCTCTGGAGGGCCTCCTCCATGTCCCGGACGCGGAGGTACGGGGTGAGGTAGCTGTCGGCCTCCCCAGCCAGGACCCAGCCGTACAACTCGGCCGCCTTCTTGCGGACCTCGCGGATCTGCCAAGCGGCCCTGCGGATGGCCTCTTCCCTGGTAAGAACTTGAGCCCGTGCCTTAAACTCGTTCACGGTTCCCCCTTTCTGGAACCCGGAGGCCCGGCTCTTGGCGGGGTGGGGCCTCCGTTTTCCAACTCAAATAGTAGCATACAAAAGTCAGGAAGTCAAGCCTTTTAAGGGAAAACTTCTTCCCTAAAAGAGGCACCACCCCACCCCGGGGATCCCGGGGCAGGGGGGAAGGCGAAAGGGCTAGAGGAGGGACACCTGGGCCGGGGGCAGGGCCCACCCGGGCACTCCGGCCAGGGCCAGGGGCACCCACCCGGGCCCCGAGGGGCGGGGCTCCCCCGCCACCCACACGGGGAGGGCGGCCTCGAGGGCCAGGCGGAGGGCGAGGGCGGAGCCAGGGCCCAGGGCGGGGGCACCCCCCACAGGGGGGAAGACCAGGAGGCAGGAGGCCCGGGGCCCCACCCCAGGCCCCCCCAGGACCACGGCCCGGGTGCGCTGGGCCAGCTTGGCCTTGGGCGGCCCAGGGAAGCTGGAGGCCTCCACCACCACCGCAGAGGGGGAGGCCAAGCGCACCACGGCATCCACCCCGCGCTGGTCCCCTACCCGCACCACCCCCCCGGAGGCCAGGACCAGGGCCACCACGGGGGCCGCAGGCCACGGGGAACCGTGCCGGGAACCCGCCACCGCCACCACACCGGAGAGAGGAAGCACCTAAGACCACCCCCAACCACCCGCGCACCTTTCCCGCGACGGGCGCAGGGGCCCAACCAGGGCGGGCGGAGGGCCGGAGGCAAGGCTGGGGTAGGGGCCCCACCCGCAGGGCTTGGCCTTGCCGGAGGCCCGGAGCTGCCCACAATGGGCCCCAGCCCGGCGCGGGAAAAGGGAAATCCATCCACTTGCGGCGCAGGCCCCCTGCCCCCCTCCGGGGTGAGGCCGACGGGGAGGGGGGCGGGGGGCCGAGCATCGGGGGGTGGGGGGAGGGGGCGGGGGAGGCTGTGGCGGACCAAAAACCCGACAAGTTCTGTCGCCCAGAGGGGGAGGAGCAAAATAGGACCATGCTCCCCTCCCTACGGGCCCTCCTCGCCCTCCCCCTACTGCTCACCCTGGCCCTAGCCCTCTCCCCTCAGGGGAAGCTCCAAGGGCCTGTGCGGGTGGTGCGGGTGGTGGACGGGGACACGGTGGAGCTTCAGGGCCTAGGGCCGGTGCGGCTCATCGGGATAGACGCGCCGGAAAGCTCGTACAACCAGAGGACCTCCGGGGCGGAGGAGGTGAGGCTGGGCCTCGAGGCGAAGGCCTTCCTTACCCGGATGCTCTCGGGCAGGGCGGTCTATGTGGAGCTGGACGTCCAGGAGCGGGACCGGTACCGCCGGGTGCTGGCCTACCTGTACCTGGAGGACCCCAGGGGGGACTGGAGCTATGGGGGCAAGAGGTTCCGCCAGGTGAACCTGGAGCTGGTGCGGGCGGGCTGGGCCGAGCCCTACACCGTGCCTCCCAACGTCCGCTACGCGGAGCTGTACCTCCAGGCATCCCGGCAGGCTAGGGCTAAGGGCCTGGGGATGTGGGGCGGGGGCTCAGGGGGTGGGCCTCGAGGCGGAAGGTCCAACTGCGACCCGGCCTACCCCACGGTGTGCATCCCCCCACCCCCGCCGGACCTGGATTGCGGGGAGATTCCCCACCGCAACTTCCAGGTTCTCCCCCCGGATCCTCACCGGTTTGATCGGGACAGGGACGGGGTGGGGTGCGAGAGATGAACCTCTGATCACCTAAGTTTCCAAGCTAGTACACTTGAAACCATGGTCTGGTTGGAAGTCCTGGTGCTCCTTCTTCTTTCCCTGGTCCCGTTTTTAGCCCAGGCCCTCTCCCCCGAAGACGAGCCTCAAGAAGAGAACCCTTAACTCACTCCGCTATGTACACGTCAAAACCTCCATAGGGCATAACCCCAAGGGACTTCCGCGCC
>NZ_JAKTNS010000043.1:0-15294 GCF_022760915.1 Thermus thalpophilus
CACGCCGCCAGCGTTCACCCTGAGCCAGGATCAAACTCTCCACAAAAAAGACGCCATGATGGCGTTAGATGCGTGCTTGCGCTGACCTCCGCTCTCCCCTTTTCAAGATCCCCCTGCTTGGGCTTTCGCCCGCGCAGCAAAAGCTATCCTATCAACCCCCTTCCTTCTTGTCAACACCCTCTAGGCGGCGGATCTCCTCAATGAAGCGCTCCACGGAGTCAAACTCCCTGTAGACGGAGGCAAAGCGGATGTAGGCCACGTGGTCTAGGTCGCGCAAAAAGGCCATGGCCTTGAGGCCGATCTCCTCCGAGGTGATCTCCGGGCCCGCCACCTGGTCCTCAAAGGTGTATGCGAAGCGCCGCAGGGCCTCCTGGTCCACGGGCCGCTTTTCGCAGGCCAAGAGGAGCCCCCGGAGGAGCTTGTCCGGGTTGAAGGGCTCCTTGCGCCCATCCCGCTTCACCACCATCAGGGGCTCTAGCTGCGTGCGCTCGTAGGTGGTGAAGCGGCGGCCACAAGCGGGGCACTCCCTGCGGCGGCGGATGGCCGCCCCCTCGTCGGAAGGGCGAGAGTCCACCACCCGCGTGTCGGGATGGCCGCAGTAGGGGCATTTCATGGGACTTCTCGCAGGAGCTCGTAGACCTCGGGAGAAGTAGGGGGCTCGGGAAGCTGCACCTCCAGCACCACCCCCCGGATGCCCTCCGAAACCATGGAGCCGAGGCCCAAGGCGGCCCGCACCAGGGCCTGGTCGTAAGCCTCCCCCACGGGATCGCGGGAAGGCACCACCCCGTTCACCCGCACCCCGGGGAAGGTGCGGCTCGCCCCCTCAATGAGCCCTTCCACCGCCTTGCGCACGGAAAGGGTGTGGGGCTCAATCCGGGCCGCGGGCGGCAGGACCAAGGTGACGAAGCCGCCCCCCGCCAGGTGGCGGAGGCCGTGCTGCAAGACGTACAAGCTACTCTTCACGTCCTGGCTCATGAGGTCGTACCACTCCCCTTCCAGGAGTTCCACGAAGGGGGTCTTGCTTTCGGCGGTGGTGACGTGGACGATGCCGTCCAGGAGGCCAAAGAGCTCCTCCACCTTCTCAAAGGTGCTGGTCACGTCCAAGACCACGCTCATATCCCCGCGGATGGGGATGGCGGTGGCCCCCAAGGCCTCCACCTCGGAGGCCACGGAGGTGGCCAGCTCCACGTCCGGGTCCACGGCGATGACCGTGGCCCCGTTGCGCCCGTAGCCGTGGGCGATGGCCCGCCCGAAGCCCCGGCCGGCCCCGGTCACCATGACGATCCGCCCCTCGAGGCCCAGAAGATCCCGTGACATCAGGCCCATTGTAAGGGAAAATGAGGGCATGGCCCGAATCCGCGTGGCCCAAGGGGACATCACCGAGTTCCGGGGGGACGCCATCGTCAACGCCGCCAACAACTACTTGAAGCTGGGGGCGGGGGTGGCGGGGGCCATCCTGCGCAAGGGGGGGCCCTCCATCCAGGAGGAGTGCGACCGGATTGGCAAGATCCGGGTGGGGGAAGCGGCGGTCACGGGGGCGGGAAGCCTGCCCGTGCGCCATGTGATCCACGCCGCCGTCTTAGGGGACGAGCCGGCGAGCCTGGAGACGGTGCGCCAAGCCACCCGAAGCGCCTTGGAGAAGGCGGTGGCGCTGGGCCTGAAAACCGTGGCCTTCCCCCTCTTGGGCACAGGGGTAAGCGGGCTTCCCGTGGCGGAGGTGGCCCGGGTGATGCTGGAGGAGATCAAGCGGGCGCCGGACACCCTCGAGGTCACCCTCTACGGCTACCGGGAAGAGGACGCCGAGGCCATCCGCCGGGCCCTTTAACAAGGCCCCCACCCCAGGCTCCAGGGAAACGTCGGGCACCGCTTCCTTTACGGTGCCTTCTCCTCCCCTTCCGGGCTGGCGGGAGCCTGTTTGGAAAAGTACCCCTCACCCAGGGCCTTTAGGTCCTCGCCATCCACCTTGCCGTCCCCGTTTACATCCCCCTTGAGCCCCTGGCCCTCCTTGCCCAGGTTCTGCGCCACCTCCCAAAGCGAGGCGAAGGGCTTGCCCCGAGGCAGGGCCTGGCCCACGGGCTTCCCCTCCTTGTCGTAGAGGACCACCTTGGGGGAAAGCCGGGGGGTGAGGGGCTTTGCGGGGGTGAGGAGGAGGCGGAGGACCTCCTGGTCCTTCACGGGCTTGGCGAAGGCCATATCCAGGCGGAGGAGGCCCGTCCCCGGGTCGTAGTCCAGAAGGTGGGCGGGGCTCGCCGCCTTCAGGCTTTCCAAGGCGGGGGTGAGGTCCTTTAGGGGAAGCTCCAGTTGAAAGCCCACCGCCTCCCGCACCTCCACCCGGGCCAGGAGGAGGAAGGGGGCCTCCACCTGGGCCTGGGGGGCCACCAAGGTGAGCCTGGGGGGTGGCGGATCGGAAACGCTGAGGGTGAGCTTTTGGGCCCGGCTGTTCTTGGCCCCGTCCTCCACGGTGAGGATGAGGGGGAACTGGCCCTTCTCCTTGGGCACGCCGCCAAGCCGCCCCCCCTGGAAGGTGAGGCCCTGGGGGAGCTTGCCCTCCAGGCTGAAGGTGTAGGGCCTCACCCCCCCTTCGGCGCTGAAGGTGGCGCTGTAGGGCTCGCCCAGGTAGGCGGGAGGCAAGGAGGTGGCGGTGAGGCGGAGGGCCTCGAGGCCCGTCCCCGTGGGGTCTTGGGTGCCGCAGGCGGCCAAGAGGATGAGAAGGGCCCAGGCCTTGCGCATAAGGAAAGTCTAGCCGCTATAGTTGAAGGCATGATTAAGCCGGACTGGTGGATCCGGGAGATGGCCAAAAAGGGAATGATTGAGCCCTTTGAGGAAAGGCTCGTGCGGGAAGGGGTCATAAGCTACGGCCTTTCCTCCTTCGGCTACGACCTGAGGGCCGCCCCGGAGTGGAAGATCTTCACCAACGTCTTCTCCACGGTGGTGGACCCCAAGGGGTTTGACGAGCGGAGCTTCGTGGAGTACGAGGGGGAGGAAGTCATCATCCCCCCCAACTCCTTCGCCCTTACCCGAAGCATAGAGTACATCCGCATGCCCGAGAACGTGATCGCCATCGCCCTGGGCAAGAGCACCTACGCCCGCTGCGGCATCGTGGCCAACGTCACCCCCTTGGAGCCTGGCTGGGAAGGGCACGTGACCTTGGAAATCTCCAACACCACCCCCCTTCCCGCCAAGGTCTACGCCGGGGAAGGGATCGTGCAGATCGTCTTCCTGGAAGGCCCAAGGCCCGAGGTGACCTACAAGGACCGCAAGGGGAAGTACCAGGGGCAAAAGGGCATCACCCTGCCCCGGGTGTAGGCTATGGGGGTGCGCATCCTCCTTTTACTCCTCGCTTTCCTTAGCGCCTGCAAGGGTGAGAGCATGAAACCCCTTCCCTACCTTTCGGAAAAACCGGTGCGTTCCTTCCAGGCCCCCGAACCGGTGCTGGAACCCGGCAAGGACTACTACGCCCGCTTGAAGACCACCAAGGGGGAAATCCTCCTAGACCTCCTGGAAAAAGAGGCGCCCAACACGGTGAACTCCTTCGTCTTCTTGGCCCTCCACCGCTACTTTGACGGGGTGGTCTGGCACCGGGTCATCCCCGGGTTCGTGGCCCAGACCGGGGACCCCACGGGCACGGGCCGGGGTGGGCCTGGCTACACCTTCGGCCTGGAGATCGCCCCGGGCCTGGCCTTTGACCGGGAGGGCATGGTGGGCATGGCCCGCACCCAAGACCCCAACTCCAACGGGAGCCAGTTCTTCATCACCTTGGCCCCCACCCCCCACCTCACGGGCCAGTACACCCTCTTCGCCAAGGTGGTGGAGGGGATGGAGGTGGTGCGCCGCCTCGCCTCCACAGAGGGCCCGGGAGCAGGAGGGGAGCGGGACCGGATCCTGGGCGTGGAAATCCTTGTGAAGGAATGATCCCCGAGGGCACCCGCTTCCTCCTCCCCCCCGAGGCCAGGCTGAAGGCCGAGCTCCAGGGGCGGCTTCAGGCGCTCTTCCTGCGCCACGGGTACGAGCCCGTGGAGCTTCCCGCCCTGGAGGTCTACGACCCCCACCACCCCCTGGCGGCACGGGCCTTCAAGCTGGTGGACAAGACGGGGGAGGTCTTGGCCCTAAGGAGCGAGTTCACCACCCTTTTGGCCAAGCTCCTAAGGCCCCACCTGGAGGAGGGGGTCCACCGCTTCCAGTACGCCGGAGCCCTGTGGCTTCGGGAAGGGGACGCGGAGCTGGGGCGGCTTCGCGAGTACACCCAGGTGGGGCTAGAGCTCATCGGGGTCACGGGGCCCAAGGCGGACGCGGAGGTGTTGCACCTGGCCTTCGCCGCCCTCGAGGCCTTGGGCATAGAAGGGGTGGTGGAGGTGGGGCTTCCGAGCCTGGTGGGCGAGGTGCTCCGGGCCTCGGGACTGCCGCCAGGGGCCAAGAAGGCGGCGCAGGCAGCCATCCACCGCAAGAACCTCCCCGAGCTCACCGCCCTCCTCGCCCGCCACCCGGTGCCGGCGGAGATCAAAAAGGCGCTTCTGGCCCTCCCCGACCTCTACGGGGAGCCCGAGGTCCTCCAGGAGGCCCAAGCCCTCCCCCTTCCCCCGCGGGCCCAGGCGGCCTTGGCGGGGCTGGAAGCCACCTTGGCCCTTCTGGATAGGCCCGTCCTCCTGGACCTGGGCATGGCCCGGCGCTACGAGTACTACTCGGGCATCTTCTTCCGGGCCTACACCCCGAGCTTCGGCCTCCCCCTTTTGGGAGGCGGGCGGTACGACGGGGCCCTTTTGCCCCAGGCGGCGGGCTTCGCCCTGGGGGTGGAACGGGTCTTGGAGGCGCTCAAGCCCCCCCAGGTGGAAGCGCCCCCCGAGGTCTTGGCCCTGGACCTCAAGGCCCTCCGCCGCTTCGCCCGGGAAAAGCGGGTGGAGCTTTTCCACGGGGACGACCCCGTGGCCTACGCCAAGGCCAAGGGCATCCCCTTCCTGGCGGAAGGGGAACGCATCTGGGAGGTGCCGTGAAGCGCTACGCCCTCACCGTGGCCCTGCCCAAGGGGCGGATGTTCCAGGAAGCCTACGAGGCCCTGCGGCGAGCGGGCCTTCCCCTTCCCCCCATCCGGGACGCCCGGGCCCTCCTCCACGGGGAAGAAGGCGGCGTGGCCCTTCTGGAACTCCGCAACAAGGATGTGCCCGTCTACGTGGACCTAGGCATCGCCGAGATTGGGGTGGTGGGGAAGGACATCCTCCTGGACTCGGGGCGGGACCTCTACGAGCCCGTGGACCTGGGGTTTGGCGCCTGCCGTCTTTCCCTCATCCGGCGCCCCGGGGACACCTCCCCCATCCGCCGCATCGCCACCAAGTACCCGAGCTTCACCGCCCGGCTCCTGCGGGAGCGGGGCTGGGTGGCGGACGTGGTGGAGCTTACCGGCAACATTGAGCTGGCCGCGGTCACGGGCCTGGCGGACGCCGTGGTGGACGTGGTGCAAACCGGGGCCACCCTAAAGGCGGCGGGGCTTGTGGAGGTGGAGATCCTGGCCCACTCCACCGCCCGGCTCGTGGTGAACCGCCAGGCCCTGAAGCTCAAGCGCTCGCTTATAAAGCCCCTGATCGCTAAGCTTAGAGAGCGTGACGGAGACCCGTAGAAGGCGCATAGAAGAAGTCCTCAAGCGGCGGCAACCCGACCTCACGGTGCTCCTGGAAAACGTGCACAAGCCCCACAACCTATCCGCCATCCTCCGCTCCTGCGACGCCGTGGGGGTGCTGGAGGTCCATGCGGTGAACCCCACAGGGGGCGTGCCCACCTTCAACGAAACCAGCGGGGGAAGCCACAAGTGGGTCTACCTCCGGGTCCACCCGGACATCCAAACGGCCTTCCGCTTCCTCCGGGAGCGGGGCTTTAGCGTCTACGCCACCGCCCTAAGGGAGGACGCCCAGGACTTCCGGGAGGTGGACTACACCAAGCCCACCGCCATCCTCCTGGGGGCGGAGAAGTGGGGGGTTTCCGAGGAGGCCCTGGCCTTGGCGGACGGGGCCATCCAGATCCCCATGTTCGGCATGGTGCAGAGCCTCAACGTGAGCGTGGCTGGGGCGGTCATCCTCTTTGAGGCGCAACGGCAACGCCTAAAAGCGGGGCTATACGAGAAGCCCCGCCTAGACTCCGAGCTTTACGAGAGGGTGCTCCAGGATTGGCTCAGGAAGTGACGTAGGTGAGCCACCCCTCGTACTCCGGCCGCCTCCCCGTGACCGCCTCCAAGTAAACCTCCCGCAGGCGCAGGGCGATGGGGCCCGCCGTGCCGGAGCCGATGGGCCGCCAGTCAATCATGGACACCGGGGTCACCTCGGCGGCGGTGCCGGTCATGAAGACCTCGTCCGCCATGTAGAGCTGGTCGCGGGTGGCCCGCACCACCTGCACCTCGTAGCCCAGGTCCTTGGCGATGCGGATCACCGAGTCCCGGGTGATGCCCTCGAGGTTCACCGAGTGCTCCAAGGCGTAGATAACCCCGTCCCGCACGAAGAAGAGGTTCTCGCCGCTCCCCTCGGCCACGTAGCCCTCCTCGTCCAGCAAAAGGGCCTCGTCGGCCCCCGCGGCCACCGCCTCCATCTTGGCCAAGGCGGAGTTCACGTAGTTGCCCCCCACCTTGGCCTTGCCTGGCATCACGTTGGCGGGGAAGCGGGCCCAGGAGCTGGTGATGAGCTTAGCCCCTTTGCGCACCGCCTCCTCCCCCAAATAGGCCCCCCACTCCCAGGCGGCCACCATAACCTCCGCCGGGTTGTTGGGCAGGGGGTTCACCCCGAGGGCCTTGGCCCCCATCCAGGCTAGGGGGCGGATGTAGCAGCTTTTGTAGCCGTTTTTCCGCACCACCTCCCTGATGGCCTCCTCCAGCTCCTCGGGGGTGAAGGGGATTTCCATGCGGAGCACCTTGGCGGAGTTATAAAAGCGCCGCACATGCTCCTTTAGGCGGAAAATGGCGGGGCCTTTGGGGGTTTCATAGGCCCGGATGCCCTCAAAGACACTGGTCCCGTAGTGCAAGGCGTGGCTTAGAACGCTGGTCTTGGCCTCCTCTTGGGGTACCAAAGCCCCGTTCATCCAGATAAGCCCGGCTTTGATGTGCACGTCCCCGCCTTTGGCCTCAGGCTTGGTCATGGCGAACCTCCGCCCCCATCATAACGCCTTCTTCCTTCGGGGAAAAAAGGCGTAGCGCGGGGAAGACCTCTTGGGCCTCCTGCGCCAGGGCTTGGGCCACAGGGGCCTTGAGGCTTCCTTCCCGCAGAAGGAGGTACACCGTGCGCCCCGCCCCCGGGGGCAGAAGGGGCCTCAGGTGGACCCGCTTCTCTGGAGGTAACGTCCAAAGGGCCACCTCTGGCAGAAGGGTAAGCCCGCCCACCTCCTCCACCAAGCGGACCAGGGTTTCCAAATCCCCGCTTTGGAACTCCACCGCCCGCTTGGACAGGCTAGGGCGGCACACGGAGAGTACCTGGTCCCGGAAACAATGACCCTCGGAAAGAATCCAGGTATCCTCCAAGGGGATCTCCAAGGGGTGCAAGGCCTCCCTGGCGTAAAGGGGGTGGCGCGGCGAAACATAGGCCAAAAAGCTTTCGGAAAAAATGGGCAGGGCTTGGAGGCCCGGCGCCCGTTCTTCGGTACCCACCAGCCCTGCATCCAACCGCCCTTCCAGAATGCCCGCCACAATCCCCGGGGTGAGCTCCTCCCGGATGGAAAAGGTCAGGGCCGGGTACCGCGCCACCCACCGGGGAAGGAGCCGAGGAAGGAGATAGGGGGCTAAGGTGGGGATGACGCCCACGCGAAAGGGACCTTGGAACACCCCTTCCTGGCCTCGAGCCAGGGCTACAAGGCGCTCCACCTCCTCCAGCACCCGCCGCGCCTGAGCCACCACCGCCTGCCCCACCTCCGTGGGCGATCCCTTCCTGCGGTCAAAAAGCCGCACCCCTAAAGCCTCTTCCAGCTTGCGGATCTGCACGCTTAAAGCGGGTTGGGTGAGGTACACGCGTTCCGCCGCCCGAGTGAAGCTTCCCTCCTCGGCCAAGACCACCAAGTAGCGCAACTGATCCAAGGTGGGTCCCATAGCAATATTTTATGGTAAGAGGAACCATAATCTATTGGACTTATAGATCCCGCCCGTCTAAGGTGGAAAGTGCCAGGCGGGAAAACCCCCTGGCAAAGGAGGTGGGTATGTTTCTGAGGATAGATCGGTTGCAGATTGAGTTGCCCATGCCCAAGGAGCAGGACCCCAACGCCGCCGCGGCGGTGCAGGCCCTTCTGGGCGGGCGGTTCGGGGAGATGTCCACCCTGATGAACTACATGTACCAGTCCTTCAACTTCCGGGGGAAGAAGGCGCTCAAGCCCTACTACGACCTCATCGCCAACATCGCCACGGAGGAGCTCGGGCACATTGAGCTCGTCTCCGCCACCATCAACAGCCTCCTGGCCAAGAACCCCGGCAAGGACCTGGAGGAAGGGGTGGACCCCGTAAGCGCCCCCTTGGGCTTCGCCAAGGATGCCCGCAACGCCGCCCACTTCATCGCCGGAGGAGCCAACACCCTGGTGATGGGGGCCATGGGCGAGCACTGGAACGGGGAGTACGTCTTCACCAGCGGCAACCTCATCCTGGACCTTCTGCACAACTTCTTCCTGGAGGTGGCGGCCCGCACCCACAAGCTCCGGGTCTACGAGATGACGGACAACCCCGTGGCCCGGGAGATGATCGGCTACCTCCTGGTGCGGGGCGGGGTCCACGCCGCCGCCTACGGCAAGGCCCTGGAAACCCTCACCGGGGTGGAGATGACCAAGATGCTCCCCATCCCCCGCCTAGAGAACAGCAAGATCCCCGAGGCCAAGAAGTACATGGACCTGGGCTTCCACCGCAACCTCTACCGCTTTAGCCCCTCCGATTACCAAGACCTGGGCCTCATCTGGAAGGGCGCCTCCCCCGAGGACGGGACCGAGGTGGTGGTGGTGGACGGCCCCCCCACGGGCGGCCCGGTGTTTGACGCCGGCCACGACGCCGCGGAGTTCGCCCCCGAGTTCCACCCGGGTGAGCTCTACGAGATCGCCAAGAAGCTCTACGAGAAGGCAAAGTAAGGCTTAGCCTGGCCCGTAGCGCCCTCCCGGCAGGGCCCGGGCCAGGCCTTTTAGCTCTAGTAGGGTGAGGAGGGAAAGCACCCGCTCCGCAGGCATCCCCAAGGCCTGGGCCAGGTCCTCAGGAAGGGCTTCCCCCTGGCGGAGAAGGACGCAAAGGGCCTCCTCCTCCGGGGAAAGCCCGGGGGGAGCCTTGGGCTTCGGGGCGAAACCCAGGTAGGAGAGAACGTCCTCGGCGGAAAGCACCGGGTACGCCCCGTCCTGGATGAGGCGGTTGGCGCCCAAGGAAGCGTCGTCCGTGGGGCGGCCTGGCACCGCCAGCACCTCCTTGCCCAGTTCCAGGGCGTAGCGGGCGGTGATGAGGGCCCCGGAGTCCAGAGGGGCTTCCACCACCAAAACCGCCCGGGCAAGCCCGGCGATGAGGCGGTTCCGCCGGGGGAAGAACTCCGGCTTCGGCCCCGTTCCCAAGGGAAACTCGGAAACCAGGTCCATGCGCCCCGCCAAGGCGCGGTGTTCCGGGGGATAAACCCGGTCCAAGGCGCTCCCCAAAACCCCTAGGGTCCGCCCGCCCCCTTCCAAGGCCCCCAGGTGGGCCTCCCGGTCCACGCCCCGGGCGAGGCCCGAAACCACCCATACCCCCGCCTCGGCCAGCTCCCGGGCGAGCCTCCGGGTGAAGCCCAAGGCCCAGGCCGAGGCCCGGCGGGTGCCCACCACGGCCACCGCCTTTTCCTCTTCGGGAATCTCCCCCTGGAGGTAGAGGTGGGTGGGAGGCTGGGGAAGCCGCTTTAGGCCTTCGGGAAACCCTTCTTCCCAGAGGCCAAGGATGCGCACCCCCAGGGCCTCCGCCCGCCTTCGTTCCCCTTTTGCCCGCCCTTCTGCCTCCCGGTAAAGGGCCGCGGCTTGGGGAAAGCGCTCCCGCAGAAAGCCAAGGGGGTCTTCCTGGGCCAGCACTTCCAAAAGCCGCTTGGGCCCAATCCCGGGAAGGAAGGCCAAGGCCAAGGGGTCCACGGCCTGGAGTATACTGGAAAGCCTGGAAGGTCCGGCTTCCGCCCCTTGCGGGCAATCCCAGGGAGCCGGGATCACCTGAACCATGAGCGAGAAGACCTATTCCGGATTTGTGGCCATCGTGGGCAAGCCCAATGTGGGCAAGTCCACCCTGCTCAACAACCTCCTGGGGGTCAAGGTGGCCCCCATCAGCCCCAAGCCCCAAACCACGAGGAAGCGCCTTCGGGGCATCCTCACGGAGGGGAAGCGGCAGATCGTCTTCGTGGACACCCCCGGCCTGCACAAGCCCATGGACGCCCTGGGGGAGTTCATGGACCAGGAGGTCTACGAGGCCTTGGCGGACGTGAACGCCGTGGTCTGGGTGGTGGACCTACGCCACCCCCCCACCCCGGAGGACGAGCTGGTGGCCAAGGCCCTCAAGCCCCTGGCGGGCAAGGTGCCCATCCTCCTGGTGGGGAACAAGCTGGACGCCGCCAAGTACCCCGAGGAAGCCCTAAAGGCCTACCACGCCCTCCTGCCCGAGGCTGAGCCCAGGACGCTTTCCGCTTTGAACGAAAGGCAGGTGGCGGAGCTCAAGGCGGAGCTTTTGGCCCTTTTACCCGAAGGTCCTTTCTTTTACCCGGAGGACTTCGCCAAAAGCGACCAGGAGTTTGGAGAATGGGTGGCGGAGATCATCCGGGAAGAGGCCATGAAGCGGCTTTGGCACGAGGTGCCCTACGCCATCGCCGTGAAGACGGAGGAGGTGGCGGAGCGGGAGAACGGGGTGCTCTACATCAAGGCGCTCCTCTATGTGGAGCGCCCCTCGCAAAAGGGCATCGTCATCGGGGAAGGGGGAAGGAAGCTCAAGGAGATCGGCCAGGCGGCGAGGAAGCAGCTGGAGGTTTTCCTGAACCGGAAGGTGTATCTGGACCTCGAGGTCAAGGTCTATCCCGACTGGCGCAAGGACCCCGAGGCCCTGAGGGAGCTGGGCTACCGCTCTTCCGTAGGGTGAGCCCAGGGGTTTTCCCTGGGGCAAGGGAGGGTTAGCATAACCCTATGCCTTGGCTCCTTCCCCGCCAAATCGCCCCCCTGCACGAAAAGGCCCTGGAGCGCTTTCTGGGAAGCCTGGTGGAAAGGCTTGCCGACCCCAACGTGGACCGGAATGCCCTGGTGCGGGAGGAACTCGCCCGCCTCCTCTACGGTCAGCCCTACGCCGAGCTTCTGGAGACAAACCCCTTGGCCGCCTTAGGGCTGGACCCAGAGGGGATCACCTTTGAGGCGGAGTACTACGCCGCCACCGACCTAGAGAAGTTTCGCAAGGTGAAGCCCCTCCTTTGGTTCTGGAAGGTGCTGGACCTCACTCCCCTCGGCCAGTCCGTCCACTCCGGGGTGGCCATCAGGCGAGCCCTAGCCCCTTTCATCTTCAAGCGGGTGGGGAAAAACCCCAAGTTCTTCCAGAACGTGGAGTTCTCCGTGGGCTACAACCTGGAACTCGGGGATGACGTGGTGGTCCACCGCTATGTCCTTTTGGACGACATCGGGGGAATCAAGATCGGCGACAGAACCTCCCTTTCAGACTACGTGAATGTCTACAGCCACACCCACCACGTCCTGGCCTCTCCCGACGTGACCCTCAAGGAGACCATCATCGGCGCCGGGGTGCGCATCACCTACCACGCCACCATTCTGGCTGGGGTGCGCATCGGGGACGACGCCATGGTGGGCACGGGGGCCGTGGTCACCCGTGACATCCCGCCCCACGCCATCGCCCTAGGCATCCCCGCCCGCCCCGTGCGCTACAAGGTGCGCCACGACTGCCCCTACTGCCGCAAGGGGGAGCCCCACCCCTCGGACCTCATCCCGAAGCTCCCCGACCGCAAGGGCAACCCCGACTACCCCGACTTCCTTCCCCCCGGCTTCGGCACCCGGGAGGCCTAGATGTGGACCAAGGAGGAGCTGGACCGCTACCACCGGCAGATGATCCTGCCCCAAGTGGGTCCCGAGGGGCAGGTGCGGCTTAAGGAAGCCTCCGTGGCCGTGGTGGGGGCCGGGGGGCTAGGGGTGCCGGTTTTGCAGTACCTGGTGGCGGCGGGGGTGGGCCGGGTGGGGATCGTGGAGATGGACCGGGTGGAGCTTTCCAACCTCCACCGCCAGGTCCTCTACGCCACGGAGGATGTGGGCAAGCCTAAGGCCCTGGCGGCCAAGGAGCGCCTTTTGGCCCTAAACCCCTTGGTGCGGATTGAGGCCTACCCGGTCCGCCTCACCTCGGAAAATGCCCTGGAGATCCTGAAGGACTACGAGGTCTTGGTGGACGCCTCGGACAACTTCCCCACCCGCTACCTGGTGAACGACGCCGCCGTCCTCCTCAACAAGCCCTTGGTGTTCGGGGCCATCTACCAGTTTGACGGCCAGGTGGCGGTCTTCCACCACCCCACGGCGGAGGGCGAGATGGGCCCCTGCTACCGCTGCCTCTTTCCCAAACCTCCGCCTCCCGGCTCCGTCCCCTCCTGCGCCGAGGCCGGGGTGTTCGGCGTGCTCCCGGGCGTGGTGGGGGCGCTCATGGCGGCGGAGGTCCTAAAGATCCTCTTGGGCCTCGGCAAGCCCCTTTCGGGCCACCTCCTCCTCTACGACGCCCTGGAGGTGGGCTTCCGCAAGCTTACGGTGCGCCGCAACCCCGCCTGCCCCGTGTGCGGGGACCACCCCACGCAACGGGAACTTATTGACTACGAGGCCTTCTGTGGCATGTAAGAAGGGCTTGGGGCGTTAGGCCCCAAGCCCGCAGAAACCTTAGCGCTCTTCCAAGGGGATATAGGGCCTATCCAGCTCGCCAATGTACTTGGCGTCGGGGCGCAGGAGGCGATTGTCCAGTTCCTTGTACTCCAGGATGTGCCCCACCCAACCCGAGATGCGGGCCACGGCGAAGATGGGGGTGAAGAACTCCAGGCCAAAGCCCAGGTCGGAGTAGACCACTCCCGAGTAGAAGTCCACGTTGGGGTAGATGCCCCGGGGGTTTAGGACCTTCCCCGCCTCTTCCTCTACGATCTTGAGGATCTGGTACTCCTGGGAGTGGCCGTGCTTTTCCGCCACCAACCGGGCTAAGCGTTCCAGGACCCCGGCCCGCGGGTCAAAGGCCTTGTAAACCCGGTGGCCCATGCCCATGATGCGCTCCTTCTTGGCGAGCTTCTCCCGCACCCACTCCCGGGCCCTTTCCGGGGTGCCGATCTCCCGGATCATCTTCATCACCGCCTCGTTGGCCCCGCCGTGCCGGGGGCCCTTCAGGGAAGCCACAGCGGCGGTGATGGCGGAGTAGAGGTCGGTTTCCGTGGAAAAGGCGGCGATGGCGGTGAAGGTGCTGGCGTTGAAGCCGTGCTCCGCGTGCAGGATGAGAGCGGCGTCCATGAGCCGCTCCTGCTCGGGGGAGGGCTCCACCCCGTTCGCCATGTAGAGGAAGTTGGCGGCGTGGGAGAGGTCCTCCCGGGGCAGGATGGGCTCCTTGCCTTCCTTAAGCCGCTTGTTGGCGGCCACGATGGTGGCGAACTTGGCGATGAGGTCCAGGCCCTTTTGGTACAAGGCCTCCTTGGAGATGTCGCCCTCCGTGGGATCCAGCATTCCCAGCTCGGACACGGCGGTGCGCAGGAAGCTCATGGGATGGGCGGAGGTGGGGTAACGGCGGAAGGAGGTAAGGAGGTGCTCCGGCAAGCCCCGGCGGGAAGCCAAGTCCCGCTTGAACGCCTCCAGCTCTTCTCGCTTGGGAAGTCTGCCGTGGAGGAGGAGGAATGTGGTTTCCTCAAAGGTGCTCTTCTCGGCGAGCTCCTGGATGGGGATGCCGTAGTAATAAAGCTTTCCCGCCTCCCCGTCAATGAAGCACATCCGGCTTTCCGTGAACAGGACGCCTTCTAGACCCCGCGCTACTTCCATACTGGCCTCCTTTTCCGCACCCCAAGGGTGCTTCGCCTTCCATCATACCCCCTTAAAGGGCGTCTTCCTGCAGGATGAGCGTCTTGAGGTAGAGGCTTTCCGGCACATGGAGGCTCCAGGGATGGTCCCTGGGTTGGTAGGTGACGGCGTGCACCCGCAGGCGCAGGCCCAGGTCCCCAGCCGCGCGGCGGGCCACCTCCAGGAGGTCCTCCACCTTGAGGTAGTAGCTGCAGGCGGAAAGCCAAAGGTAGCCCCCAGGGGCGAGGAGCCGTAAGGCTTCCCGGGTGAGGTCCACCAGGTGGCGCTTCATGGCGGGAAGCTCCTCCAGGCGCTTCACCAGGGTGGGCGGGTCCAGGAGGACGTGATGGAAGGACCCCTGCAGGCCCCGCAGGACCTCGAGGGCCTCCCCAGCCCGGATATCCACCCGTAGCCCCGCCCGTAGGGCCGCCCGGTCCAAGACGGAAAGGGCCTGTAGGTCCTTGTCCACCGCCAGGGCGTAGGCTCCTTTGCGGGCCGCCCGAAGGGCGAAGCCCCCCACGTAGCTGAACACGTCCAGCACCCGCTCCCCCGGCCGCACCATGGCCTCAAAGAGGCGGCGGTTTTCCCGCTGGTCCAGGTAAAAACCGGTCTTTTGGGCTAGGGCCATGGGGATGGAAAAGAGGAGGCCATCCTCCTCCACCTCCAAGACCTCGGGCACCTCCCCGTAGACCACCCCCACCCGCTCCGGGAGGCCCTCCTGCCGCCTGTTCTCCACGTCGCTCCGCTCGTAGACCCCCTTGGGGAGGGTGGCCTCGAGGAGGGCCGGGAACCACACCTCCCTTAAGGCCTCCATCCCCCGGGTGCGCACCTGGAGGACGAGGACCTCGCCAAAGCGGTCCACCACGAGCCCCGGAAGCCCGTCCGCCTCCCCGTGGACGAGGCGAAGGAAGGCCCCAAGCCCCTCCCGCTTCGCTAGGGACTTTTGGAAGCGAGCGAGGAAGAAGCGCCGGTCCAAGGGTCCCGGGTCAAAGCGGAGGGCACGGAAGGGGGCCTTGGAGCGGGGATCGTAGTACCCCACCGCCAGGAAGCTCCCGTCCTGGGCCACCGCCTCCGCCACCCCTGCCTCGGGGGGAGCCTCTTGGATTTCGTCCCGGTAGAGGTTGGGGTAGAAGTTCTTGAGCTTCCGCTCCTTGCCTGGCCGGACCACCACCCGCAGCACGGCCTCAGGATACCCCGAAGCCCCCTAGGGCCTGGCCCTGAAAAGGAAGCCCCCAAAGCGGCACGCCTCCTGCCGTGGGCTTGCCTAGTAAATTGCCTTGTACCCCGGAGGGGGCGGGAGAAGGGAGAGAA
>NZ_JAKTNS010000044.1:0-15084 GCF_022760915.1 Thermus thalpophilus
CAGGAGCGGTATGCCCCCCGTACACAGACTCTTACACATAACTCTTGACACGACCCGGGCCCGGGACCTGGAGGGTGCCCTGGGCCATCCCCTTCTCCCCGAGCGCCCACCTGGAGGGGGCGTTGTGGCGGCCTTGCCCCTCCGCCTTCCCCTGGGCCAAGGGGGCGTGGGGACGGCTTGGCCGGGCGGCAGCCCACCTGCGGGCACAACAGGCCGAGCCTCGAGGCACCCCACGCCCATCGGCTCGCTTTAAAGGGATGCCTCGGACTACCCGCCAAACGGAAGGAGGACCTCCCGGAGGCGCTCAGGAAGGAGCTTCTAGGCCGGAGGAAGCAGACCCCGGCCCGGGTCCTTGTGGCCTTCGGGTAGGCCAGGGGGTTCACCAGGCCCGGAGGCCTTGGCTCAGGGCGTAGAGGTAGACCACGGCTCCGGCGTCCCAGGCTTGGGGGCGGCAGGCCACCGGGTAGGGCACGGGGGGGTGGTCCTTTTCCCTGGGGAAACCGCCCACCAGCTCGGGAAGCCGCAGGTCAGGCTGGCTTTTTGCCAGTTCCAGAAGCGCCTGGGCCACCCTTCGTCCCTCTTCTGGGAAGCCGTACCGGAAAAGGCCGCCGGCGAACAGGGCGGTGTCGTGCGGCCATACGGAACCGTTGTGGTAGGAAAGGGGATTGTAACGTACCTCCCTAGTTCCCAGGGTCCGCAGGCCCCAGCCGCTCCAGAGCTCCTCCGAAAACAGGGTGTCCACCAGGACCTTGGCCCGCTCTTGGGGGACAGCGCCTGCCCAAAGGAGGTGGCCGGCGTCGGAGGCCTTCACCCGCAAAGGCTCCTTGTACCGGTCCAGGGCCAGGGCGTAGGTGTTCAGCTCGGGGAGCCAGAAATGCTCCTGGATTAGCTGGAAGAGCACCTGGGCCCGCTCCTCGTGGGCTTTGGCCTGGGCCTCCTCCCCCAGGGCGCGGTAGAAGCGGGCGGCGGCCTGGTGGGCGGCGTAGGCGTATCCCTGGACCTCGCTCACCGCCAGGGGGGGCTCGGCCAGGCGGCCGTCCCGGTGGCTCATGGAATCGTGGGAATCCTTCCACGAGTGCACGGTTAACCCCCCGCCGGAAGGGTGGAACTCCAAAAGCCCGTCCCCGTCTAGGTCCGCCCGGGCAAGCCAGGCCAGAGCGCTCTCCCAGGCTGGCCTAAGCTCCCGCACCAGGGAAAGGTCGCCCGTGAGGTCCAGGTAGCGGCCCAGGAGGACGAGGAAAAGGGGGGTGGCGTCCACGGTGCCGAAGTAGCGGGCGAAGGGCACCTTTCCGGTGCGGGAAAGCTCCCCCAGGCGCACCTCGTGGAGGATCTTTCCCGGCTCCTCCTCCCTGCTGGGGTCCACCGCGCTTCCCTGGCGCTTGGCGAGGTAGCGCAACACCCCTTGGGCCACTGCTTTGCCCCAAGGCAGGACCATGAAGGCGGTGAGGAGGCTGTCCCGCCCGAAGGGGGCCACGTACCAAGGGATACCGGCGGCGGGAATGGGGCCTTCGGGGGTGGAGAGGAGGAGCGCCCGTAGGTCCAGCAGGGCCTGTCGCAAGGGGGCTTGCCAGGTCCCGGTGGCTTGCGGAAAGGCCTCGAGGAACGCCTCGTAACTGGGGAGGTCCCCCGGACTTTCCAAGGGGCTTTCTAGGGCGATCTCCAGGGTGAGGGAGGCCTCCTTCCGGGAGGGGATGGAGAGGGAAAACCCTTCCGGGGAAGGTTCGGGGGAAATGCGGACCCGTTGCTCCACCCCATCCGCCGCCCGGTAGTGGAACTCCCTCGGGCCTGTCGCGGCGGGGTGCCAACCACGAGCCTGAAACAGATCTACGAAACTTGCCGCCACCTCCAAACCTATGCGTAGGCTTAGGGCCTCGCGGGAAAGGTTGTGAAAGCTTAGCCGGTCCCACACTCTTCCCCGGCCCACACGCACCTCACGCCGCAAGTAGAGCTCCCCGTCCGGGCCTCGGAAACGCGCCCAGTCCTGCACCAATCGGTCGGGCCGGGGGGATCGGCTCTCCAGGAGGGCGAGCCCCTCGGGCAGGAGGAGGCGGTAGCGGGCCAAGAATCGGGTGTCGTGGCGGTAAAAGCCCTCCGCCCCCTCCTCGGAGAAGCCGCGCTCGTTCAGGACCAAGTAGGTGTCGTCCTCCTTCAGGGGGATCATGTCACTCCTTGACCGCTCCCACGCTCACCCCCTCCACGAAGTAGCGCTGGAAGACGGCGAAGAGGATGAGCACCGGGACCATGGAGAAAAAGCCTCCCGCCAGGATCAAGCCCCAGTCCCCCACCTGGCCGTAGGCGTTGCGGAAGGAGAGGAGCCCAATGGGCAGGGTGTAGATTTCCCTGGGGCTGGTGAGGACCACAAAGGGCCAGAAGAACTCGTTCCAGGTTCCCTGGAAGGTCAGGATGGCCAAGGCTCCCAGGGCCGGTGTGGACATGGGGAGGACGATGCGGAAAAGGGTCTGGAGGGGAGTGGCGCCGTCAATAAGGGCGGCCTCCTCCACCTCCCGGGGAATGGACTCAAAGAACTGCTTCATGATGAACACGGCGCTGGCCCCCACCAGGCCGGAGAGGATGAGGCCGGTGTAGGTGTTGAGGAGGGTATCCACCCCAAAGAGCCGGGAGAGGCCGAAGATCCCATCCCGCAGGACCAGGTAGTTGGAGATGAAGGTTACCTGCCCGGGCACCATCATGGAGAAGAGCATGAAGAGGAAGAGAGCCTGACGGCCGGGGAAGCGCATCCGGGCCAGGGCGTACCCCGCCATGGAGGCGAACACCAGGGTGGTGGCCACCTTGACGAAGGAGAGGAAGAAGGAGTTCAGGGTCCAGCGCAGGAAAAGGCTCTCCCCGGTTTCCAGGCTCCGGGTTTCCCGGAAGGCCCGAACGTAGTTGTGGAAGACATAGCCCAAAAAGCCAGGGACCACGTTGTCCCAGCCCGCCACCCTGCCCCGGCGTTCAAAGCGGATGGGGTCCAGGGTGGCCCCCACCAGGACCACCCCCCGGGGGGCCTCGAGGTCCAAGGGAACGCGCTCCAGGAAGGGCCCCTCCCCGGGGTAGACCAGGCGCAGGCGGTAGCGGAACACCTCCCCCTCCACCTCGCCCAGCCGGGCCGGCCGCCGCTCCACCAGGGTGGGGCCTTCCAGGCGCACGTGATCGGCGGCGTAGGGCGTTTCGAACACCGCCCCCATGCCCGCCCCCGGTTTGCGGCGGGGGATCTTGGCGAGAAGCCGGGGTTCCTCACCTCCAGGGCTGAAGTAAGCCACCTCGAGGCTCACCGCCCTACCCGGGCGCATTCCCCCAAGCCAAGGGTCGCCCGACCCTTCGCGCCCCAACCGCCAGGCGGCGGCCCAGTTTTTGGGGCTCACCTGGGGGAAGCGCACCTGGAAGGGCCACTCCAAAGGGTCGGTCTTGAGGCTGGCCAGGAACCCCATGAGGAAGGGGCCCACGAAGAATACCCCGAAACCCAGGAGGAGACCATACGCCCAGGCCACCCGGGCCCAGCGCCGGCGCGCCGCCTCCATCACGTCCACCCCCTTTCCCCCACCCCGAAGCGGCGTTGGAGCAGGACGATGAGGAGGGTGAGGCCCGCCAGCACCAAGGCAGCGGCCGAGGCCAGGCCCACGCGGGGTGCCGCCCCCGAGGGGAAGACGTTGCCGTAGACGTAATAGGCCAGGGTGATGGTGCTCTCCAGGGGGGCGCCCCCGGAACCGCCCACGAAGAGCACCTGGTCAAAGAGCTGCAGGGTGCCGATCAGGCCCATGGTGATCACGAGGAAGAGCACGGGCCTGAGCAGGGGCACGGTGATCCGGGTAAAGAGGGTCCAGGGGGTAGCCCCGTCCAACAGGGCCGCCTCGTAGAGGGTTTTGGGTATTCCCTTGAGCCCTGCCAGGAAGAGGACCATGAAGGTGGGGATGGTGGTGTAGGTGTTCATGAGGATGATGGCCCACAAGGGGTAGGGGATCCCGAGCCAGGTGGCCTGGGTGGGGAGCCAGGGGATCTCCACCCGCACCTCACGGATGGGGAGGAGGCCGAAGGCCCCTAAGGCCCAGGTGCCGAGGAGTGCCGGAAGGAGGGAAAGGGCGGCCAGGGCGGGGTCCCAAAAGGACACCAACGCTCCCTTCCGCCGCTCCCAGGCCGCCTGGAGCGCTTGGGCGGCCATGAAGAGCCCCACGAAGGCCCCCACGTGGCCGAGATGGGAAAGGAAGAGGGAGAGGCCTTGGTTGACGAGACCCGTGCGCTGGAACAGCCAGAGGAGGAGGAGGCTGGCTGCGGCGGTGGAGATCACCGAGGGCAGGTAGTAGACAGTCCGGAAGAAGGCAATCCCCTTTAGGGGTTGGTTGAGAGCCAGGGCGAGGAGGAGGGCGAACAGCGTCTGCAAGGTGGTGACCACCAGGCTGTAGGCCAGGGTGTGCTTGAGGGCGGTGAGAAAAAGGGGATCCTGCACAAGGCGGAGGTAGTTGGCCAGGCTCACCCAGCGGGGAGGGTCGAAGAGGTTGTACTCCGTAAAGCTGAAATAGACCGCCCGGAGGAAGGCGTAAAGGAAGAACACCCCTAGGGTGAAGAGGAAGGGGAGGAGCAGGAGGAGGGCGTAAAGGCCCTCCAGGGTGCGCGCCTTGAGCCGCATGGGTGCTCCTTGGAATGGGGGGCGGCCCCTAGGCCGCCCCCAGCTCGGTTATCGGCTTCCGGTCAGGCGGTCCAGGGCGGCTTGGGCATCCCGCAGGGCCTGGTCCACGGTCTTCTGCCCGGTCATCACCGCCAGCAGGGCATCGTTAATGGGCCGCATCCAGTCGCCGCCATAGGCTTGGAACTTGAAGGGGTAGACGTTCCCCCCTTGGGCGGTGGAACCCTGGAAGACGATGCGGTTCAGCTCCGGTTCCTTGCCCGGGCGCTGGAAGTAGGGGTTGTTGGCCAGGGCGCGCCGGCTGGGGATGGCAAGGCCCCGTTCCAAGACCCATTGCTGGGCTTCGGGGGAGGTTAGGGCCTTGAGGACCTTGGCGGCCGCTTGCTTGTTCTTGCTGGCGGCGTTCATGCTCCAGGACACGGTAAAGATGAAGTTCCCCCGCTTTTTGGTTACGGGGTCCAGGGGGAGGAAGGTGGTGCCGTAGCGCATGTTCGGGGCTTTGTCCCGGAGGAAGCCAGCGATCCAAGCCCCCTCAAGGGCCGTGGCCGCCTTTTCACCACCGAAGCAGCCTCCGGTCCAGCCTTCGCCCAGGTCCTGGGCGAACCTGGCAGCCCCGCGCTTGGGCAAGCCCGTGTACCACTCGAAGGCGCGGCGGAAGTTCTGGTCCAGCACGGTGCGCCCCTTCTCATCGAAGGGTTTCCAGCCGGTGGCGAAGGCGAAGGCGCCAAACCGGGCAAAGTCCGCCACCACGCACAGGCCGGCCACGTCCTTGAGCTTGCTCTGCACCTCCTTCAGCTTCGCTTCAAAGGTGTCCCACGTGTCCTGTTGGTGGGGGTAGCGCACCCCTGCCTCGTCAAAGAGGTCCCGGTTGAACTGCAGGGCCAGGGTGTTGAAGTCCTTGGGGATCCCGTACAGCTTGCCCTTGTAGGTGAAGGCTTGGATCAGGTTGGGCAGAAACTCCGCTACCTCCTGCCGGCTGAAGTAGGCGTCCAAGGGTTCCACCCGGCCCGTGGCGAAGAGGCTTTCCGACCAGAAGATGTCCACGTAGAAGAGGTCCGGTGCCGTGCCAGCGGAGAGGGCGTTGAAGAGCCACTGGGTGTAATCCCCCTCGATGGGTTCGTAAACGACCCGGATGCCTTCCCGGTCCAGTTTGGGTTGGACAACCTCCTTAAGAAGCCCGTTGACGATAGCAATGTCGGTGCCGCCCCAGCCCGAGATGCGCACCTGGGTCTGGGCCACGGAGAGTCCCAAAAGCGTGAGGATCGCAACGATCAAGCGCGCTTTCATGCGTACCTCCTGTAAGAAGCAGTTCCCTTAAAGCCGAAGGGCCTACGGGTTGGATAGGGTTCCCACCTCCTTTCGCGCCGTGGTTCCCCGCGGGACCAGGTAGACGGGCACCCGTTTGCCAACGGGCGGGGCGCCCTGCACCGCGGCCCGCAGGAGGGCCACCGCTTCTTTCGCCACGGTGGGGACGTCCTGGTGGATGGTGGTCAGCCGCTCTCCCAGTTCCGGCAGGTCGTCGTACCCCACCAGGCTCACGCCCTCGGGGACTTTGATCCCTAGGTCCTCAAAGGCGGCCCAGGCACCCAAAGCCATCTCGTCCGAGGCGGCGAAGAGGGCGGTAAAGCGCACGCCTCGCTCCCAAGCTCGCCGCACCGCCCGGTAAGCGGTAAGGGCGTCAAAATCCCCGTCCAACACCAGCTCGGCGCGAAAAGGAAGGCCCGCTTCCCGCAGGGCGTCGTTGTAGCCCAAAAGCCTTTCCTTCCCGGCCTGATGGTGGAGATGGCCCGTGAGCATGGCCACATCCCGGTGTCCCAACTCCAAAAGGTGCCGCGTGGCCAAGTACCCTCCTTGGCGGTCGTCCGGGGCCACCCAGAACACGCCCGGGTAGGTGCCGATGAGGACGAAGGGCTTACCTTGGGCCTGCAATACCTCTACCCGCGGATCGTGGTCGTGGGCCCCCAAGAGGATGTAGGCCAGGGCTTCCTCCCGGGGTAGCCCCTGCGGGTCGGTGGAGACCTCGCCCACGCGAAGCCCCTCCCGCCACAAGGCTTCGGAGAGGGCCTCGAGGAGCAGGGCAAAGTACGGCGTGTACCGCCTAACCCCAGGGGCGAAGAGGAGGCCTACCAAGGTGGATTTCCCCACCAGCTCCCGGGCGGCGGCATTGGGCACGAAGCCGAGGGTTTTGACCGCTTCCAGCACCACGGCCCGGGTGTGGGGGCTGACCCCCGGGCGGCCGTTGAGCACCCGGCTCACGGTGCCAGTGGAAACGTTTGCTAATCGGGCAATTTCCTTTATGGTGGGCCGCTCTTTGCTTCTCATCGTAAACGCTTACATTCTCAACCTACCATATCCCGGGGCCCTGTCAAGCCTCCTCCCACGAAATGGCTCCCTAAGCCACAATTGCCATCAGGGGTCTTGGCAGGATGCCCGTATGGGAATGCCCGAGCACGAGGAAACCTTGCGGGCCAAGGCCAAGGCGTTTCTTTCCCGCGCCCAGGGACGGCGGAGTTCCCACACGGAAGACGTTTTTGCCCGCCGCTTTTACTTGTCCCCTGAGGCAGTCCAGGTGGTGAACTACCTCCGTCGGCGTCCACTAGCGGTCTTCAACCCGGGAGCGGTGTTGCGGGATGGGGTGGTTCACCTCTTTCCCCGGCTGGTCTTCGAGTACTATAGCTACGCTTCGGCCATCGGCCACGTGGCGGTGCCCGTGGAGGACCTGCTCCAAGGGGCCGTACCGGAGCCCCTCTCCCTGGAAATCGTTCTCTACCCCACGGAGGGGTGGGAGGCTTCCAGGGGGTGTGAGGATGCCCGTGCCCACCCTTGGGGCGAGGGCTTTGCCCTTTTTTACACGGCGGTGGGCAAGCTGGGGGAGGCGGCCCGGACCGATCACAAGGACGTGTTCTTCCCCGCCTTGGCCCTAGCGGAGCTGGGATCCAATGGCCAGGTTCAGCGCAAGGGGGTGGTGTGGCTGGAGGAAGGGGGAGAAACCCTCCTGCTCCCCACCAAAAATGCCACCTTCCTAGGTGGGGACACCCTTCTCCTTAGGCCGAGCCTGGCCGGGGTGCCGGACCTCGGTTGGCGGGGCCGTCTGGACCGGAATACCCTGCGCGCCCATCACCTGGAACCCGTCCTGGCCCCTGAGGCGTTTGAGTACAAGGTGGGCTGGTCCACAAACGCCCTGCCCTTGGGTGACGGCACCTATCTGGTGGCCTATCACGGCATCCTGCGCCGGGACCTTTCTTACCGCCACGGCTTTGCCCGCTTGAGCGCGGACGGGAGGTTGTTGGCGCTATCCTCCTACCTTCTTGCTCCCCAGGGGCTCCAGGAGTGCTACGGGGACCGACCCCTCACCCTCTACGGGAACGGGCTTTTCCTCCACGGGGAGGAGCTTTGCTTCGTGGGGGGGGTGGGGGATTACGCCCTGGGGGTGTTCACCGCCCCGCTAGACGAAGTGCTTCGCCGCCTGCGACCGGTGGAGGGTTGAATGCGCTGGGTTTCCCCCCGGTGGCGGCGTTTTGGCGGCCAGGGTCCAGGGTGTTTGCCCTGCTCCGGTAGGTCTCGGATAGGCCTGGAGGGCGATCTGTGAGGGTGGTGGCCTGCCATCGGAGGGCGGGCCTAATTCATCCCAGCGGAGTGGTTCCACAACCTATGGGAAGGTGGGCGGCCTTTGGCTAGACCGCCTTTTCCAGGCCTTGGCGGGCCCTGTGGGCTAGGGAGAGGAGGTCATGGGCCAGGCCCTCGAGGGCCCCGGCCGCAGGCGGAAGTACGTCCAGCACGCTACCCACACCCCCTCCAACAGACCCGCTTCCCGCAGGATCTTCATGTGGCGGCTCACCGTGGGCCCGGAAAGACAGGTATTCTCCTATAGGTGGCAGGAGCAGATGCCAAAGGCGGTGCCGCACCGGGGGTCGTGGGCGGTGTGCTCGTCCGGAAGTTCGGCGAGAAGCCGCACCATGGCCACCCGCAACGGCTAGGCCAAGAGTCGGTCTTCCAAAAGGGTTCGCTTGCACATCCTTTCTCAAGTTTAGCGGACACGTCCCTCCGTATAAGGGGTGCGCTATCATGAAGCGCCCGGACCCCTACACAATACCCTGGTCATGTCAAGGGTTACCACGGGCCGGGCACCTCCAACGCCCTCGTTTCCGGGTCCACCGATCCCAAGACCACCATCCCTTGGTACAAGAGCACCCAGGTTGCCATCCGCAAAGTGGCAGGGGGCATCCCCTCCGTCCAGCAGACGGCAAGCTTCCTGCAACAGAACAAGTTTGGCTAAAGCCGGGTCTGGCGACGGGTGAACGCCCCGCCCCTTAGGAGGGCGGGGTTTGTTTTCCTCCCTACAGGGAAGGGGGTTTGGCCCGGCTAGGCTGAAAGAATGGTTGCTTCTTGGCCCAAGCCCCGACTGGTGGTGAGCGCCTGTTTGGGCTTCGCCGCCGTGCGCTACTCGGGGGAGCTGATTCCCGACAAGGTGGTGGCGGCCCTGAGCGAGTTTGCGGACTTCGTCCCCGTCTGCCCCGAGGTGGAGATCGGCCTGGGGGTGCCGCGGCCCACGGTGCGCCTGGTGCGGGGGGAGGATGGCCCAAGGATGGTCCAGCCTAGGACAGGGGAGGACCTCACGGAAAGGATGAACGCCTTCAGCCAAGGCTTCCTCGAGGGCCTGGGCCCGGTGGAGGGCTTCATCCTCAAGAACCGCTCCCCCACCTGCGCCCTAAAGGACGCCAAGGTCTACGCCCGGGCGGACGAGGGGGGCGTGGTGGCGCGGGGGCCCGGCCTCTTTGCCCAGGCTGTGGAGAGCGCCTTTCCCCTCCTGCCCAAGGAGGACGAGGGGCGGCTTTCCAGCGCCCGCATCCGGGCCCACTTCTTCACCCGCGTTTTCGCCCTGGCCCGGCTCCGGAGGGTGGAGAGCCTGGGGGAGCTTCAGGCCTTCCACGCCCGCTACAAGCTCCTCCTCCTGGCCTACAACCAGGCGGGGGCCCGGGCCCTGGGGCGGCTTCTCGCCGAGGCTGAGGGGAAGCCCTACCCCGAGGTGCGGCGGGCCTACGAGGATGGGTTCTTGAAGGCCACCCGGCTTCCCTTCCGCCTGGGGCCCATGGCGGACGCCCTCCTGCACGCCTTTGGATACTTCAAGAAGGTTCTCACGCCCAAGGAAAAGGCCCACTTCCTGGAGCTCCTAGGGGCCTTCCGCGAGGAGCGGGTGCCCCTCGAGGCCCCCCTCGCCCTCCTCCAGTCCTGGGCCCTGCGCCACGGCGTCCCTTACCTGGAGTCCCAAGCCCTCTTTGAACCCTACCCGAGGGCCCTTCAATGCCTCGCCAGCTCCTAGCGCACCTGCACCCGGTAGCACACCTCTCCCGTGGCCCCGGGGTCTAGGGTGCCCACCGCCACCCGCACGATGCCCCCCTGGATCTCCCCGGCGTCGTCCCCGCTTTGGGCGGTGAGGAAGAGGGTGCTTGCCCCGTGGGTCCAGCGGATGGCCCTGCCGCCGTAGTCTCCCACGGCGGTGAGGGGGTCGGTGAAGAAGGGCACGGGGTCCGTGAGGACGAAGGCGGTGACGGGGGCCGTGCCCAGGTTTTGGTAGGCGATGCAGTACTCCAGGACCTCCCCGGGTTTCCCCTGAGCCGTGGTGCCGAAGGAGGTGTTCTGGGAAACGTTCCGCACCTGCTTGCTGAGGCGCACCTCGCCCCCCGCCACCTGTAGGGTGTCCGTGAGCCCGTCGCTGTCCACCACGGGCGCGTTCCCGCTCCAGGCCAAGGCGGAGCGGAGGAGGAGGATGTCCACCGCCCCGCTGGGTTCCCCGGCGGGTACCAGGGCCCGCACCTCCAGGGCGCAGGCCTTCAGGCTCCCGTCCGCCTCCCGGGGCCAGGCACTCCCCACGCTGAGGCTGTAGGGCAGGGCCTGCCAGTCCTCCCCGGGGCCGAAGGCGCCGTCGCAGTTCAGGTCCAGGCGCACCTGGTAGGTGTAGCGGGGCGTGTTGCCCGTGCTCAAGGTCAGGGCGCCCAAGGTGCCGGGGGCGTACCAGTGGCGGAAGGTGTAGGTGCCCGGGGAAGTGGTCTGGCCCGAGCCGTCGGGGTAGAGGCGGCCATCCCGCACCACGCCGAAGTTGCGCGGGAGGGTCTGCCCTGAAAGGGTTTGGGCCTGCCCTAGGCCCACCGTGGCGCCAGGGGAGGCCGAGGCGGTGGCGTCCTGCCAGCTCGCCACCTTTTGCGCCGCGGTTCCGTCGTTCCAGCCCGTGGCGGGGCGCAAGGGGTGGGAAAGGGTGACGCTCCCCCAGGAGGCGGGGACGTAGAGGCGATAGTAGCCCGAGCCGTCCGTGAGGGTGGCGCGGGTGTTGCTCCCATCCGTGGCCCGCACCTCCACGTTGCCGATGCCCGCCTCGCCGCCGTTTTGCCAGGCATCGTTGGCGGTGCCGCTGCCAAGCCCGTCGTCCCGGAAGACCCTCCCCTCCACCACAAAGCCCCGGAAGAGGCCGAAGAGGAGGCCCGTGACGTCCCCATTCACGTTCACGGAGAGGCTTCCCGTGGCGGGGTTGATGAAGAGCCAGCCGGCGGGGGGTGTGGGGGTGGTGTCCCCCGCGTTACTGTTGTCGTCCAGGACCAGGGTGTAGCTCCCCGGGGCGATGCCTTGGAAGCTAAAGGCCCCGCTTCCCGGGCTCACCTGGGCCGCGGCCACCAGGGTGGTGCCGGAGAAGAGCTTCACCCATACCGCGGCCCCGTCGGACCAGTCCTCCCCCGGGGCCTTGAGGCCGTTGGGCTCCCGGTCGTGATAGACCTGGCCCGAGAGGGTGAAGCCCACCACCGTCACCGAGGCGGCGGCGGAGGCGGTGTCGGTATAACTGCTGCCAAGGGTTTGGGCGTTGTAGCGGATCTCCGCCGTATTCACCACGTTTTGGTTGGCGGCGCTGGGGAGGATTTTTACCCTAAAGCGCACCCTGGCCCCCTGCCCAGGGAGGATGAGCCCTCCTTGGCTCGCCGTGGCCCCGGTGCCCAGGCGGAAGACCACCCGTCCGTTTTGGGCGTCGTATTCGGCGATGTCGTCCCCGGGGGCGTCGGTGAAGGTGCCCGTGGGCGCGCCGGCGGCGTTTTGCACCACCTGGAGGCTTCCCGGCACGTACTGGGTCCCCGCCGGGATGGGGTCGGTGAGGACCACGTTGGTGGCCCCGTCTAGCCCCGTGTTTTGGAAGCTGACCTCGTACTCCAGGATGTCCCCCACCAGCACCTGGCCCCCGTTCAGGTCGGTGACGGTTTTGGTGAAGGAGGTCTTGAGGTCGGGAAAGTAGATGTCCACGGCGAAGGTGAGCACGGCGGGGAAGTAGACATCCTGCGTGGAGGTAAAGGTGAGGGTGGCGCTGGTGGCCCCGTTGGGGATCCTGCCCGTGGCGTCAAAGCGGTCCACATCCACCGCCATTTGGTTGAGGAAGTTGGGGGTTTTGTTGGTAAAGCGGGTACCCATGTCGGAAACAGAGCTGTTGAAGAAGTTGTTGGCGGGGTTTTGGGCGTCGGAGATGGCCTGGCCGTTGAGTAGGAGCTGGTCGCCCGTAAGCCCAGCATCCCCCTCAAAGGCCACCGCTCCCACGCGGGCGTTCACGGTTCCGGTGGCGGGGGTGAGGAAGCCGCTTGGGACGATGGTTGCTGGGTTATTCGCGCTCACCACCGCCAAGCCGTTGTAGACCACCAGGTTCTTGAAGGTGGCGTTGGGATCCCGGTACGCCACCACCAGCGCCCAGCCGGCGTAAAAGCCCAGGCCGTCGTTGCCCGTTTGGGCGAGGATGCCCCCCACCCAGTAAGCGCCACTTCCCCGAGCCTGCACGATGGAGGTTACGTCGGCGAAGGCGGCGTAGGGTCGGGTGGTGCTTGTCCCTTGGGATGTGATGGTGCCCAGGAGGGTCCCGGTAATCTGCTGGTACGAGGAGGCGCCGGGGGGCTTCAAGTAGATGGCGTTCCTGCCACTGGCGCTAGGGTCTGCCCGGGCGCCCCAGTAGAGCCCAGCCCAAAGGACCTGGGCTCCTGGGGGGAGGCTGAGGGTGGCGGAGGAGGAACCCCCGCGGCCTTGGCCCCAGGGGGGCGCAGCTGGGTCGGCGTTTACAAAGATCATGCGGCGGTTCGGATCCGGTTGGCCGTTAGAAAGCGCTGTGTTGTTGGACGAGGAGCTGTTCATCCAGTTGGTATCGCATTGGGTGGTACTCCCGGATTGGGACATGCACATCAGGGTATTCCCGATGAGGAGGATATCCCCCCGCTCGTTCACCGGGCCGAAGCGGGCCTGGAAGGGAGTGATCACTTGGGCCAGGGCGCTCGCTAGGGCAAAGAAGACCGTGGGCCAAAGGCGCTTCATCGGCTACCTCCGAAGAAGTCCAGGCGTAGGTAGAGGCCCTCGGGCTGGAGGAGGCTTTCGCCGAAGCCGTAGCCCAGGTTGAGCCAGAGCCCGTCCAGGGCCCGAAGGCTCCCCTCTACGCTATAGACCAAGCGGTCTGTGCCGGTGCCGGGTTGGAAGACGTAGTAGAGGGCGCCCCCCAGGCCAAACCGCTCCGTGAGGTAGAGGTTGGCCCCAAGGCCCAGCTGGTAGGTGTTGGCGGCGGGGTCTTGGGGCTTCAGGCGGTAGGCGAAGCCGGGGCGGAGCTGGAAGCCCGGCTGGTGGTAGGCAAGGAGGGCTTCCCCCTCCAGGACGGGTTCAGCCTCCCAGGTGAGGCGGTGGTAGGTGAGGACGTTCACCTGGGAAGCGAAAAGGGCGTAGGCCACGGTGAAGCGGGCCCTGGCCTCGGGAAGGACTTGGTAGGCGAAGTCGGCCGAGAGGGTGTTCTCCTCGTCCAGGCTTCCCGCCGCCCCGCCCCGGAGGACCAGCTTGGCCTCCTCTCCCAAGGAGGTTTCCGCCCCCAAGGTGGCCACGAAGTCCGCCGCCTTGTACCGGGCGGCGAAGCCGAAGGCGGTGAGGGTTTCCCCCGTGCTGAAGCGGCGCTCCAGCCCGGCGGAGAGGTTTAGGCTGAGCCGCTCCGTGAGGGGGAAGGGAGCCTCGAGGCCGAAGCGGGCCCGGTTCCCCTCCCCGCTCGCCGTGGGAAGCTCGTAGGCCAGGGCCAGGTTGGCGTCCCCAAGCCGCTGGCGGAGGCCCAGGGTGCCGAAGACTCCCTCGCCCCAGGTGTAGCCCAGGCCTCCTTCCAGGCTCAGGTTGGGGTCCAGGGGCCAGGCGGCGTCCAGGCGGGTGATGGCCCGCCCCACGCTGAAGGGCTGCGTGTGGGTGAGGAGGAGCTTCGCCCGCCCCTCCTCATACCCCGCCCGCCCCAAGAGGGCCCAAGCCCCATCGCCCCAGAGGTACCCGAGGCCCGCCCCCAGGGTGAAGGGCTTGGGCCGATATTCCAGCAGGAGGGAAGTCTGCGCTGGGGTGGTGTGCTCCAGGGCCACCCCCAAGGGGCCCTCCTCGTAGGCCAGGCGGGCCTGGCCTTGGAGGGCGGCCATCCCTTGGCGGAGGTCATCCGCCCGGAGGTCCCCCCTCAGGCGGAAGGCCCCAAGGCGGGCCTCGGCCCCGAAGGCCAGGCCAAAGCGCCCGTCGGCGTAGGTGCCCTTGAGGGAGAGGCGGTTCCCCTCCCCCTCGTAGCCCGCCTCCGCCCCGAAGCGCCAGGCGCCCAGGTGGGCGGCGGAAAGCCCGAAGCGGAAGCCCTCCTTCTCGTACACCGCCCCCAGGCCGTAGGCCAGGAGGTCCCGGGGGGCGTCCGCTGGGGCGTAGCGGGCGAGGAGGTACACGGGGGCGAGGTCGGGGGTGGTGGGGAAGAGGGGTCGGGAAAGCTGCAGGTTGCCGAGCTCGTCCACCGCGTAGTCCTTGCCCGCCGCCAGGGGGGTTTCCCGGGCCCCCTCCACCAAGGTGAGGGTGAGGCTTCCCGGCTTGGGCCTCTGGGAGAGGCGGTAGAAGGCGGTTCCGTCTGGGACAATCACCTCCTCCACCTCGTCCCGGGGGAGGAGGGCCAGGAAGCCCTCGAGGCGCGCCTCCCCCCGGGTGCTGAGGCGGAGGGCGGTGGCCTCAGGTAAAGCGGCCCCTAGGGAAGCCCGCTCGTAGCTCAGGGAAAACTCCGCCTGATCGTAGCGGAAGGCGATGGGGTCGTCGGAGGTGAGGGGGCGCTTGGCCTCGGTGGCGGCCCCGGTGACGGGGAAGCGGTCTTGGGCGAGCTCCTTTCCAAGGCCACCCGTGGTGTCCAGGGCCAGCTGGCCCTGGCCCGAAAGGATGGGGCCCTCGGCGTAGGCGCGCGCTAGGCCGAAAAGCCGGAGGTCCTCCAGGCGAAGCCCCGTCACGCTCCGCCCCAAGGCCACCCCCACGCTCCCCTGGGCGAGCCACAGGCCCTCCTTCCGCTCCCCGGCGAAGAACCTGGCCTGGGTTTGGAGCTCGTTGAACCGGGCCCGCACCCCAAACTCCTTGGGGGCGAGGAGGGGCTTAAGAGGCTGTCGTAAAAGGGTGGTATTCTTGAGGGATGAGCTCTAGACGATCTT
>NZ_JAKTNS010000045.1:0-12710 GCF_022760915.1 Thermus thalpophilus
CTCCTGGGGGCCGGGCGATATTACCTGCTGGAGTGAAGGGGGTGCGGAATGTGGGTCCAGGCTGACCCCAGGGCGGGTTTACCGGGGATACAGCCCCAGCAAGCGGGTCTACTTCCACGGCTTCAAGCCGCGCTTGTTGGTGGACGACCGCCTCTTCGCGCGCGAGGTGGGGTTGACCCCGGGGAGCGCGCATGACCTGAACTCCCTTTTTCTCCTGCCCCTAGAGGTGGAGGAGGGGAAGCCCCTTTATCTGGACCGGGGGTACGAGAGCCACGTGTGGGAGGACGTGATGCGGGAGGCTATGGGGATAGAGGTGATGCCCATTCGCAAGGGGAGGAGCAAGCGGTATGTGCCTTGGTTGCAGTACTTGGCCATTCTGGGGCGGCGGGTGGTGGAGACGGTGGGGAGCATGTTGCACGGGCTCTTCCCTCGGCGCGTCCACGCTGTGACCCAGGAGGGGTTTGTCTTGAAGGTGCTCAGCTTTGTCCTGGCCCACAACATCCGGCTCTTGGCAGAGAGGATGGGGTAGGTGGCAACTTGGGTTAAGGTAAGGGGTTCGGATCAGGTGGTCCTCTCCGATTCCCCACCTCATCCTCGGCGGGCGGAAGGGTGATTCCGGGTCTAGAGCGCCCCCATAAGCTTCTGGAGAAGGGTGATTTTCGCTTCCACCGGGGTGCGCCAGTCATCCTGGAGGAGCCCTCCCGTGTCCCCCGAGTTGGGGTTCAGGGCCCAGTAGAACCAGACCTTCACCCCCTTGCCCTTCAGGTACTGGACGAAGCGATCCTGCCACCGCTGGTCGTCGCCCTGGTACTTACCCCCAAACTCCCCGACGCCCCAGGGGAGGCGTTGGCGGGAGAGGTGGCCGAAGTGCGTGTCCCATATGGCGGGTAGGTTTTCCGGGAAGGAGGGGTCGTTAAAGTAAGGCTGGCTCGCCACGGAGGGCCCGTAGACGTGGGGCAGGTAGAGGAGGCGGTCACCGAGGCCTAGGTCGCCCTGGGCCTCCGTGAGGTTCTCTCCCCAGAAGGCGGGGTACCCCCCGTTGTCAGAGAGGTTGCCCACCCCTTCCACCGCCACCAGCACCCTGGGGTTTACCCCGAGGACCGCTTGCGCTCCCTCTTGGGCCAGGGCCTTCCACTCGCTCCAGGTCAGGTTGTGGGGCTCGTTGGCAAGGTCTATCCCAAAGACGCTGGGAAAATCCAGGGAGAGCCGGGCCATGCGCTCCAGGTCGGCGAGCCAGTCGCCTTTCGTGTAGCCCCGGGCTGGGTCGAAGGGCCTGCCGGGGAGCTGGCCCCCGATGAGGTCGCACCGGAAGGTGTGAAAGTCCAGGAGGACATAGAAGCCCAGGCCCTGGGCCTTTTCCAGGACGTAGTGGAGCCCGGCCAGGGGGCTTTTGGGGTAGGCGGGGTCCCCGATTTGCGCCCAGGAGGCCACGGTGCCCTGGTCCCGGAGGACCTCGGGGGCCACGGGGAGCCTCAGGGCGTTGAAGCCGAAGCTCTTGAGCTGGCCCAAGAACTCCGCCACGCTCCGCCCCGACCAGAGCCCATGGGGGGCCCGGTCGCAACTTTCCAGCCCGAACCAGTTCACGCCGTAAAGGGGGAGGAGGGCCCCGCCCTTATAGACGCCGTCAGGCCGGGTGCTGTAGAGGGGGGGTGGGGTTTCCCCGGTTGGAGGTGTGGGGTTGGGCAACCTTGCGCACCCCACTAAGGCGATTAGGAGGGATAGGAGAAGCTTGACCATGGCGACCATGGTAGGATGACAAAACAGGGCTACCCCGGGGCCACCACCTGCCCCGCCCGGATGTCCTTCCCCCCCGTGGCCCGGCCCAGGACGTTCACCTCGCCCAGGGCGTGGAGGTAGCCCAAGAGGGCGAAGGCCAGGGGTTCCCGCACCTTGGGGTTCTCCAGGACCTGAACCGGAAGGTTTTCGGCCAGAAGCGACACCAGCACGCGGTTCCGCGCCCCACCGCCCGCCAGGAGTACCCGGTCCACGCGGGGGACAAAGCGCTGGTAGGCCAGGTGGACGCTCCTTGCGGTGAGGGCAAGGAGGGTTTTCAGGAGGGTGGGGGGCTCTAGAGGCAAAGGCGCAAGCGCGTCCAGCCGCCAGACCTCCCGTCCCGTGGTCTTGGGCGGGGGAAGGGCAAAGTAGGGGTGGTTAAGCCAGCGGCTCAGGGCGTCTAAGTCCAAGGTTCCCTTTTCCGCCAGGGCCACCCCCTCGTCCAGGGGGAGGCCCAGGCGCTCCAGGGCCTCGTCGAAGAGGCAGACCCCTGGCCCCGTGTCAAAGGCCAAGAGGGTGGATGGGTCCTTGCCCCGGAAGTAGGTGAGGTTGGAGATGCCCCCCAGGTTGTGCACCGCCGTGCGCACCCCATCTTGCCCGAAGAGGAGGAGGTCGGGGTACGCCACGAGGGGGGCTCCCTGCCCCCCTGCCGCCAGGTCCATGGCGCGGAAGCCGTGGACCACCGGCACGCCGAGCCCGAGGGCCAGGTGGCTAGCCTCCCCCAGCTGGAAGGTGGCCCGGGGGGGTTCATGCCACACGGTCTGGCCCGAGAGGGCCACCAGCTCCGCCTGGCCTTTAAAAGCAATGGCCGCTTCCAGGTAGAACCGTCCCAGGTCGTGGTGGAGGAGGGCGATCTCCCGGGTTTTGGCCCCCCGCATGGCCCTGAGGACACGCCGCCTCAAGCCTTCGGGATAAGGCACCTCCAGGTGGGCCAGGACCCGGTGGGCCACGTCGGGGGGCCTGCCCGAAAATTCCGCCAAGACGAGGTCCACCCCGTCGGCGCTCGTTCCTGACATGACGCCCAAGACCTTCACAGAAGCTCCACCAAAAGCTCGTATCGGTCGGCCCGGTACCAGCTCTTCACCAGCTCCACGGGCCGCCCGTCCGCCAGGTAGCTCACCCGCTCCAGGTGGAGCAAGGGGCTTCCCGGCTCCACGCCCAAGGGCCTGGCCTCCTCCCGGGCGGCCACCGCCCGCAGGCGTTGCAGGGCCCGCACGGGCCGCAGGCCCTTGGCCTCGAGGGCCTGGTAGAGGGAGCCTTCCGGCGGCGCGTTCATGGCCCACAGGGGCAGGGTGGCCCGCTCCAAGGCCATGGGCTCCCCGTCCGCCAAGCGGAGGCGCACCAAGCGCAAGACCCCGTCCCCTGGGGAAAGCCCAAGGCCAAGGGCTTCCTCGGGGGCCGCGGGGCCCGTTTCCGCCCTAAGGAGCCTCGTTTCCGGGTGCATCCCGAGGGCCCGCATCTCCTCGCTGAAGCCGCGGAGCCGGGTGCGGAAGGTGGCCCTCCTGGCCACGAAGGTCCCGCTCCCCTGCCGCCGCACCACCAGGCCCTCCTCCTCCAGGAGGTCCAAAGCCTTCCGCACGCTGTCCCGGGACACCCCGTAGGCCTCCGCCAAGGCCCTCTCCGGGGGCAAAGGCGCCCCAGGAGGCTTTTGGAGCACCTCCTCCCTTAGGCGTTGCGCCAGGTCCATGTACTTGGGTCCAAGGGTCGCCAAGACTCACCTCCCCCTTTCGGGGCGCACCTTCCCCTCTCTCCTGGAGCCCAGGCCACGGGGAAGGTGTGGCGCCGGGGCTACCCCGAAGGGCCGGGAGGAGTGGAGGCCGGGTCGCTCCCAGGGACGAGCCCCCCCTCCCCACGCCCCGCGCCACCTCCTTAGCATACCACTTGCCTACCAATCCCCAACCGGTGTAGACTTGCCCTCGTGCAACGGGCGAAGGCCCTCTTGATGGAAGCGGTGAGCCGGGGCGTGGTTCCCGGGGTGGCCTTCGGCGCCGTCTTTGCCGATGGGAGGAGGGAGGTCCTCCACTTGGGCCTGGCCCAGGCGGAGCCCGAGGCGGTGCCTTTGGGGGCGGGCTTCTACTTTGACCTGGCGAGCCTCACCAAGCCCCTCTTTACCCTGAAGGAGGTGCTGAAGGGGGTGGAGGAGGGGCTTTGGGATCTGGACGACCCCCTTTCCGCCCACCTCCCCGACCTTCTCTGGCTCAAGGACCACCCCCTCAAGGGGGTGACCCTGCGGGCCCTCCTGGCCCACACCTCGGGGCTGCCCGCCTGGGAGGCCCTCTACACCTGGGGCAGGGGAGAGGACCTGAAGGCCCGCATCCTGCAACACCCCTGGCCCATGGGGGAGCCCGTTTACTCGGACATTGGCTTCCTCCTCCTCGGCATCCTCCTGGAAAGGGTTCGGGGTCGGCCCCTCGAGGCCTTCCCCCTGCCCCCGGGGCTCACCTTCCGCCCGCCCAGGGAGCGGAGCGTGGCCACGGAGCGGTGCCCTTGGCGGGGCCGGGTTCTGCGGGGGGAGGTCCACGACGAGAACGCCTTCGCCTTGGGGGGCGCCGCCGGGCACGCCGGGCTCTTCGGCACCCTGGAGGGCGTGCTGGATGAGCTTTTGGCCATCCTGCAAGGGCGCTGGCTCTCCCGGGCCGCCTTGGAGGAGATGGTGCGCCCCCATGGGGAGAGGCTTTTGGGCTGGGAGAGGAAGCGCCCGGGCTGGCACGGGGGAAGCCTGGCTTCCGAACGGGCCTTCGGGCACACGGGGTTCACCGGGGTGGGGGTGTGGGTGGACCCGGAGCGGGGCTACGCCTGGGCCCTCCTCACCAATGCGGTCCACCCCACCCGGCACCGTCCCTCCTTGGCTCCCCTGAGGCGGGCGGTGGGGAACGCCCTGGCGGCGGAGGTGGCATGACCGAGAGGGTGGCGGAACGTTACCGGGACCTGGACCTCTGGCCCCCAGAGGAGGTCCTCGAGGCCCTTTACGAGGGCCAGCTCCGGGCCCTCGCCGCCCTGAAGGGCGCCCTTCCCGCCCTGAAGGGGGCGGCCCTGGCGGCGGCCGATCGCCTCAGGAGCGGGGGCACCCTGGTCTACGCCGGGGCGGGCACCAGCGGGCGGCTTGCGGCCATAGACGGGGCGGAGCTTTGGCCCACCTTCGGCTTCGGACGGGTGCGCCTCCTCCTGGCCGGGGGGGAGAAGGCCCTTTGGGAGGCGGTGGAGGGAGCCGAGGACGACCTGGAGGGGGGCCTTCGCCTGGGGCGTGGCCTCGCCCCCGAGGACGTCTTGGTGGCGGTGGCGGCGAGCGGCACCACCCCCTTCACCCTGGGGGTGTTGCGGGGGGCCAAGGGGCGGGGGGCCCTGACCGTGGCCCTGGCCAACAACCCCGGGACCCCCCTCCTGGAGGAGGCGGACCACCCCGTGCTCCTGGACACCGGGCCCGAGGTGGTGGCCGGGAGCACCCGGCTCGGGGCGGGCACGGCCCAGAAGGCGGCCTTGAACCTCTTCTCCACCACCGTCATGGTCCTCCTGGGCCGGGTGTACGGCAACCGCATGGCCCGCATGCGGGCGCAAAACGCCAAGCTCCTGGCCCGGGCCGCCCTCCTGGCGGAGGAGGCCTTGGGCGTTCCTCGGGACGCGGCTGAGAGGCTTTTGCTGGAGTATCCTGAGCCAGCCCTGGCCGCCTTGGTGTACCGGGGGCTTGGCCCCGAGGAGGCCCTCGCCCTCTTGGAGGCCAAGGGGGTGCGGGGGGCGCTGGCGGAGGTGGGGAGGTGAGGGGGTTGGCCCTTTTCGCGGGCATGGGTGCGGCGGCCGCCCAGGCGGGGGCCTTCCTGGCGGTGAGCTTTAAGGGCGAGGAGGTGCCCTTGGCCCTCCTGGAGGAGGTGCGCCCGGCGGCGGTGATCCTCTACCCCTCCAACCTGCGCCGCGACCCCCAGGGATTGGTGCGCCGCCTGCGGGCCTTCGACCCCAACCTCCTCCTCTTGGTGGACCAGGAGGGGGGGCCCTTTACCAGCTACCGGGAAGGGGTGGTGCGCTTCCCCAGCGCCATGGCCCTTTCCGCCAGTGGGGACGAGGGCCTGGTGGAGCGGGTGGGTTGGGCCCTCGGGTGCCAGGTGCGCCGCCTGGGGGCGGACGTGAACCTGGCCCCGGTGCTGGACGTGAACGTGAACCCCGATAACCCCATCATCGGCATCCGCTCCTTTGGGGCGGACCCCGAGCGGGTGGCCCAGATGGGCCTGGCCTTCGCCCGGGGGGCGCTGCGTTCCGGGGCCCGTCCCGTGGGCAAGCACTTCCCCGGCCACGGGGATACCGGGGTGGACTCCCACCTGGACCTCCCCCGGGTGGACAAGGCTAGGGACGCCCTGGAAAAGGTAGAGCTATACCCCTTCCGCCGCTACGTGGCCGCCGGGATGCCGGGGCTCATGACCGCCCACATCCTCTTCCCGGCCCTGGACCCCAGCTACCCCGCCACCCTTTCGCAAAGGATCCTTACGGGACTGCTCCGGCGGGAAATGGGCTTCAAGGGGGCCCTCCTCACGGACGATATGGCTATGGGGGCCATCAAGCGCCACTTCGGCGGAGCGGAGGCGGCCCTTTTGGCGGTGAAGGCGGGGGCGGACCTCCTCCTCCTGGAACCGGACGAGGAGGCCATCCGCCAGGTGCACCGCCGCCTCTCCCAGGCTCTGGCCCGGGGCGAAGTCCCCGCTTCCCGGGTGGAGGAGGCGAGGCGCCGGCTCGCCCTGCTTCGGGCGGGGAAGGGGGAGTGCCCCTTCGCCCCCGAGGCGGAGGAGGCCCTGGCCCTCGAGGCTGCCCGTAAGGGTGTGGTCCACCGATTCGGGCCCCTCCCCATCCCCGGCCCGGGCACCCTGGTTGTGGGCCTGAAGATCTCGGACCGCTACGGCGCCGAGCCCACCCTGGCGGACCTTGCCCCCCGCCACCTGCCGGGCAGCCAGGGGCTCAACGTTTCCGAGGACCCCACCCCCGAGGAGGTGCGCCAAGCGGTGAAGGCCGCCACCCGGGCGGAGCGGGTGGTGGTTTCCACCTACCGCTGGCTTGGGGGCTTTCGGGAGGGCCAGAGGGCCCTGGTGCGTGAGCTCCTCGCCTTGGGCAAGCCCGTTTACGCTGTGGCCCTGGGCAACCCCGACGATTATCGGTTTCTGCCCGGCAGGCCCACGGGCTACCTCGCCACGCACGGCTACCGCGCGGTCCAGGTGCGGGCCGCGTTGGAAGCCCTCGCGGGGGCCTACACCCCCGCGGGGCAATGGGTGTTTGGAGGTGAACCATGAGAAAGTGGCTCTTTGCGGTCTTTGTCCTCATCTTGGGACTGGCCTCAGCCCAGAAGCTGGTCCTTGCCAGCTGGGGTAGCCAGGAGGAGATCCAGGCCTACAACCAGGTGTTGAAGCTTTTCCAGGAACGAAACCCCGGGATCCAGGTGGAGTACGTCAACATCCCCTCCAACGAGTACCTGGCCAAGATCACCGCCATGATCGCGGCGGGAACGCCCCCGGACGTCTTCTTCGTCAACAACATCGACTTCCCCGGCCTGGCCTCCCGCAAGGTCCTCCTGCCCCTGGACGGCTTCGTCAAGCGGGACAAGTACCCCACGGACGACATCTTCCCCGGCATCCTCAAGGCCTTCCAGTGGGACGGCAAGCAGTACGGCCTGCCCCGCGACGTGTCCAACCTGGTGGTTTTCTACAACCGTAGCCTTCTCCGCAAGGCGGGTCTGCCCGATCCCAAACCCGACTGGACCTGGGACGACTTCCTCCGTTACGCCAAGGCCCTCACGGTGGAAAAGGACGGCAAGCGGGTCCAGTGGGGGGTTTCCTTCCAAACCTTCTACCTCTTCTGGGAGCCTTGGGTGTGGAGCGCCGGCGGCCGCTTCTACAGCCCCGACCACACCCGCTTCCTCCTAAACAGCCCGGCTTCCCTCGAGGGGCTCCAGTTCTACCTGGACCTCCGCTACAAGCACCACGTGGCCCCCACCCCGGAGGAGGCCCAGGACCGGGGGGCCTTCACCATGTTCTTGAACGGCCAGACCGCCATGATCGTGGACGGGCGGTGGCGGGTGCCCACCCTGAAGGCCAGGGCCAAGTTTGACTTCGACGTGGTCCCCTTCCCCCGGGGCAAGGCGGGGAGCATCGTGGACATAGATGGCTCCGGTTGGGTCATCTCCGCCGCCACCAAGAACCCCGAGGCGGCCTGGAAGCTCCTCGCCTTCCTGGCGGGGCCCGAGGCCAGCCAGGTCTTCACCAAAACCGGCCTCATCATCCCCGCCCGGGGCGTGGACGTGCGCAACGTGGAACGGAGCGTGCAAAACCTCAAGGACTTCTTCGTCCCCCCGCCGCCCAAGAACCAGCACTACTTCCTCACCGTGAACCGCACCGCCCGGCCCACGGAAACCTTTGAGCGCTGGAACGAGGCCCTCCAGGTCATCAACAAGGCCTTGGACCCTGTTTGGCAGGGCAAGGCGGACCTCAAGGCGGCCCTGGACGGCGTGGCGCCCCAGGTGCAGAAGATCTTGGACGAGGTCCAGGCGGAGCGGAAGCGGTGAACCTTTAGGCCAGGAGGCCTTGTGCGCGCCTACGCCCGTTTCCCCCTCCTCTTCCTCCTGCCTTCCTTGGCGGGCTTCCTGGCCTTCAACCTGGGCCCTATCCTGGCGAGCCTCCTCCTCTCCTTCGTGGAGTATGACGGCCTCACCCCCCTCACCTGGCGCACCTTCCAGGAGAACTGGGTCGGCCTGGAGAACTACGCCCGGCTACTCCAAGACCCCGTCTTCCACAAGGCCTTCTGGAATACCCTCTTCTACGTGGGGGCGGCGGTGCCCTTGGAGATCGTCCTGGCCCTCCTCCTGGCCCTGGGCCTGAATCGGCCTTGGCCCGGGGTGCGCCTCCTCCGCACCCTCTACCTCCTCCCCACGGTGACCAGCGTGGTGGCGGTGGGCCTCCTTTGGCGCTGGGTGCTGAACCCCACCGTGGGGCCGGTGAACCTCTTCCTGCGCTGGCTAGGGGAGCGGCTCGCCTTCCTCTTCCACCTGGTGGGGTTGGAGCCCCCCGGGCTCGTGCTCTGGCTTGCCCGGGAGGGGCCGGGGTGGCTGTCTGACCCCAACTGGGCCATGTGGGGGGTGATCCTGGCCTCGGTGTGGGCGGGGGTGGGCCTGCGCATGCTCATCTTCCTCGCCGGTTTGCAGAACATCAACAAGGAGTACCTGGAGGCGGCAAGCCTGGATGGGGCCAACAGCCTGCAGCGCTTCTTCTACGTGGTCCTGCCCCTCCTTTCCCCCACCGTCTTCCTCAATACCCTCCTCGCCATGATTGGCGGGTTCCAGGTTTTCGGTTTGGTCTACACCATGACCGGGGGAGGCCCCGTGGACGCCACCAATGTCCTCATGCTCTACTTGTACCGCAAGGCTTTCGGCACCTTCCCTTTTGAAATGGGCTACGCCTCGGCCATCGCCTGGGTCCTCTTCCTACTCCTCTTCGCCCTCACCTACCTGCAGTGGACCCTGAGGCGGCGCTGGGTGGTGGAGGAAGCGTGAAGCTCCTGGGCAAGCTTTGGGACGGGACTGTCTACCTGCTCCTCCTGGTGGGGGGGCTCACCATGCTGGTCCCCTTCTTCTGGATGGTGTCCACCAGCCTAAAGGCCCCGGGGAGCGTCTTTGACCTGCCGGTGGAGCTTTGGCCCAAGGAACTCCACCTGGAGAACTACCAGCGGGTCCTCACCTCCGTGCCCTTTGGCCGCTGGTACCTGAACTCCTTGGTGGTGGCCCTGGGGCTGACCCTTCTCAACCTCACCAGCGGGGCCATGGCGGGCTACGCCTTTGCCCGCTTCCGCTTCCGGGGCCAGGGGGCGCTTTTCCTCCTTTTCCTCGCCACCCTCATGATCCCGGTGCACGTGCTCATCATCCCCCTTTTCATCCTCATGCGGAACCTGGGATGGGTGGACACCTACCACGCCTTAATCCTCCCGGGGCTCTTTGACGCCTTCGCCATCTTCCTCATGCGCCAGCACTTCCTGCAGCTTCCCCGGGAGCTGGAAGAGGCGGCCATCGTGGACGGGGCCTCCCCCTGGCAGGTGTACTGGAAGGTGGCCCTTCCCCTGGCTGCCCCCGCCCTGGCCACCTTGGGCACCTTCACCTTTCTGGCGGGATGGAACAGCTTCCTTTGGCCCCTCATCGTCACCAACTCCCTGGAGATGCGCACCCTCACCGTGGGATTGGCGGTCTTCCAGAACCAGTTCGCCACGGAGTGGACCGTGCTCATGGCGGGGCTTACCCTGGGTACCGTCCCGCCCATCGCGGTGTTCCTCTTGGCCCAGCGTTACTTCATCCAGGGGCTCACCCTGGGTAGCCTAAAGGGGTGAGCGTGCCAAGGCAAGCGTTCCTCGAGGCCCTGCAAGACGCCCTACAGCGCTTTCCCACCCCCTTCTACGCTTACGACTGGTGGGCGGTGGCGGACCGGGTGGCGAGGCTAAAGGAAGCCTTCCCCTTTGCCCGCCTCTTCTACGCCATCAAGGCAAACCCGCGCCTCGGCCTCCTGCGGCGGCTCAGGGCCCAGGGCCTGGGGGCGGAGGCGGTGTCCTTGGGCGAGGTGGTGCGGGCCTACCGGGCGGGATTCTCCCCCGAGGAGGTCCTCTGGAACGGACCCGTGAAGCCCCGGGAGACGCTAAGGGCCCTCCGGGGCCGGGAGCCTGTGGTGGTGCTGGACTCGAGGGGTGACCTGGAGCGGGTGGCGGAGGAGCTTCCTCGGGCGCGGGTCCTCCTCCGGGTGAACCCCGATCTCCCCGTGAAGACCCACAGCCACCTGGCCACAGGGCGGGGGGAGAGCCAGTTCGGCGTCCTGCCGCGGGAGGTGCCGGCCATGCTCCGGGAGGCGCAGGAGCGGGGGCTCGAGGTCCTGGGCCTACACCTCCACCTGGGCTCGGCCTTGGAGAGCCCGGAGGATTTCCTCCAGGGCTATGGGGTGCTTCAGGCCTTAAGGCAAGGGGTGGGGCCGTTCCCCGTGCTGGACCTGGGGGGCGGGTTCGGCCTTGGCCTGGACCTTAAAGCCCTGGCTCCCGCCATGGTGTCCCTGGCCCGGGCCTATGGGGCGGAGGTCTGGCTGGAGCCCGGGCGCTACCTGGTGGCGGAGGCCGGTGTTCTCGTGGCCCGGGTGGTGGGGGTCAAGGAAACCCGCAGACGCTACATCCTCCTGGACGCTGGCATGACCACCTTCCTGCGTCCTGCCCTCTACGGCGCCCGGCACCCGGTCCTGCCCCTTTACCGGGGCGGGGAAGAGGGGGAGTACGACCTAGCGGGGCCCGCCTGCGAGGCCGGGGACGTGCTGGCCCGGGGGGTGCGCCTTCCCCGGCCGGAGGAGGGGGACGCCTTGGCTATCCTGGAGGCGGGCGCCTACGGGGCCAGCATGGCCCTCCCCTACTTGGACACCCCTAGGCCCCTGGAACTCCTCTGGACGGGGGATGCCTGGGAGGTCTTGCGGCCCCCGGTCACCTGGGAAAGCCTCTTCGCCGAGGAAGAGCGTTGAAAAGGGGAATCGTGGGGAAGCTCTGTCATGGCCTAAGCCCGTAGCCTGACTCCCCCGCCTCTTCAGAGCGGGATACACGGTGGTCCCCACGCCGCCCGGTTCTGGCGGCTCAGCACGGCGCAAGGCTCACCGAGGGTAGAACCATACCAAGGACGCGCCAAGCGTTCCACACACTGCCCCTACCTCACCAAACCCACGGCCAAGGACCTAGACGCTCGCTGGGGCTCTGCCGCCGTCTCTGCAACGCAGCCCTCCAAGCGCAGGAGCCTGGACTGCTCGGTTTGCGCCCATGGGTTTGGGAGTTTTTGTGCCCGAGTTGCGGGACTTCCCTCCACCGAGGCGCGCCCGGGGCCATCCGTTGGCTCGCTGAAGGAGGCGGAAGAAGTGGGGCGGCGAACGGCGCCGGGGGCGCATCGGTTTTGGCCCTCTTCCTCTGGGAGAAGCGGGGATAGGGGGTGTGGGTTTCTGCGGGGCGTTCGGGTGGTGCAGGCTTTGAGGTAGAAGGGCCTAGCAACCGCCTCAGAAGGAGAATGAGCCATCTAGGGCTTCTTTGGAGGTAGCTTGCGGTTGGTGCTCAGGTCAAACGCCGAGACGCTTCGTAAAAGGGCCTCCTCGTTTACCAAGAGCCATTTCCTGACCTCAAAAGGAGCGTTCCGCATTAGCCAATCCTTGGCTGCGGCTCCGCGACCAATGACCAAAGCGTTGGCCCAGTAGCCCAGGGCGTTGCCCTTCATCGCTTCCAGATCGCCTCGTTTCTTCCCCTCCAGAAACCCCTTCCGGTAGCGTTCCATTTCTCGCAGGCTCAGCCTGGGAAAACGCCGTGTGGCCTCGTAGAATACCATTCCATCGTAGGCGTAGATCCGAACCACTCCCGGGGAGAGCGCAAACGGGAGGTCGCCAAAATAGCTGTAGATGCGAGTGAGGACCAGCTCGGAGCGGCCGTCCCCATCTAGGTCCCGAAGCTCAAAAACCCCATCCCCCAATTCCTCGTAAAGCAGGTTTCGCAGCTCCCCCTCCTGGCTGAAAAGGTAAAGGGTAAGGCAGCAGTGAGCCCCACCCGAAAAGTCCGTGACCAAGAGTTCCCTCGGGGCCTTGCCTGTGACTTCCACAAAGGAGGCGCTGAGCAACCAGCCCTCGATTTCCACCGCTGTGCGCCCGCCCGCCAGAATTCGGGCAACCTGGCCTCCTCCAGGGCTTCCTTCTATGCGCACCGTGTAGTGGCCCCAGGGGAGGGTTTTTAGGGGCCCCTGGGCAAGCCCTGAAAGGCCCAAGAGCAAGGACACCAGGGCAAGGGAAAGGGGGAACTTCACGGCGTCATTTTACCCCCTTGGGGGGTCAGCTCAAAACTTGCTGTAGTCGGTCAAGACATTTGAGACTCTGGGGGAACCGACTCCTGGGGTAGCATACCCAGGAACTCCAAGGGGGCCAAGCCCC
>NZ_JAKTNS010000046.1:0-12627 GCF_022760915.1 Thermus thalpophilus
GGTCCACGGGGCACCTCCTCGTGCTAAGGTGTGCCCCCCTATTAAACACGGACCCTTACACATAAATCCTTACACGACCCAAGGCCATGAGCGAGCAGCCCACCTTTGACGCCACGGGCAAGCTCTCCTGGTCGGGCGGGGCCAAGTTCTACTGGCAAGCGGACCTCTCTAAGGCGCGCTTCGTGGTCTTCGTGGGGGCGAACGTCTTTGAGGGCAACTACGGGCCACCCCTCCGCGTGGGCTGGATCACGGAGCGGGCAAGCCACGGGGAGCTGGAGTACGCCGTGGTTGACCCGCGGGCGCAGAAGGCGGTGAAGGGCGCAAGCCGCTGGATCGCCCCCAAGCCGGGGCACGACGCCGCCATCGCCCTGGGGGTCATCCGCCTCCTCCTGGAGTGGGGCAAGGTGGACACCCGCTTCCTCTCCGCCGCCAACAAGGGTGCCGCCAAGGCCATCGGCGAGACCAGCTGGACCAACGCAACTTGGCTAGTGAAGCTGAAAGACGGGAAGCCGGAAAGGCTCGTGCGGGCGAGCGACCTGGGCCTTCCGAAGCCCAAGGCCAAGGTGGGAGACAAGGAGGTGGAGCTGGACGCCCCTGTGGTCCTAGCCCAGGGTAGGCCCGTGGCCTTCAATCCCAACGACGACAACCAGGCGGTGTTCGGCGACCTCTTCGTAGATACGGTCCTCCAGGGTATTCCCGTGAAGAGTGCCCTAGCGCTCATCAAGGAGGAGGCTTTCCGCCACCAGGTGAAGACCTGGGCCGCTCTGGCCGGGGTGAAGGAGGAAGACATCCGCTACCTGGCAGAGAAGCTCGCCCAGTATGGCAAGAAGGCGGTGGTGGATGTACACCGGGGGGCCAGCCAGCACACCAACGGCTTCTACAACTGCTTCGCCTGGTTCACCGTGAACGCCCTCTTGGGGAACGTGGACCACCAGGGCGGCTTCGTCCAGGCCAGCACCTACGACATCACCGGCGGAAAAGCGGGAGGGCCTTTCGTCCTCAGCAAGCTCCACCCCAAGCCACTAAGCCCCTTTGGCATCTCCCTCATCCGCCACGATGTGAAGTACGAGGACACCACCCTCTTCCAAGGCTTCCCCGCCAAGCGCCCCTGGTACCCCCACGCCTCCGACGTCTACCAGGAGATCCTCCCCTCCGCTGCCCAGGGCTATCCCTACCCCATCAAGATCCTCTTCCACTACATGGGCTCTCCCGCCTACGCCCTGCCCGGGGGCCACGAGCAGATCCGGGCCATGCTGGACCCGGACAAGATCCCCCTCATCGTGGCCTTTGACATCGTGGTGGGGGACACGTACCTCTACGCCGACTACATCATCCCCGACCTCTCCTATTTGGAGCGCTGGGAGTTCCACGGAAGCCACCCTTCCATCATCTGGAAGGTGCAGCCCGTGCGGCAGCCTGCTATCCCGCCCATCCCCGAGGAGGTGGAGGTCTTCGGGCAGATGATGCCCATCTCCCTGGAAAGCTTCCTCCTTGCCCTGGCCGAGCACTTAGGCCTGCCCGGGGCCGGCCCGAAGGGATTTGCCAACGGGATGCCCTTCACGCACCCCGACCACTTCTACCTGAAGCTCGCCGCCAACCTGGCCTTTGGGGAGAAGGCCGACGGCTCGGAGGCCCTACTCGAGGCGGACGAAAGGGAGCTCGCCGTCTTCCGCCAGGCCCGCCGCCACCTGCCCCCTTCGGTCTTTGACGAGAAGCGCTGGCGGGAAGCCGTGGGCGACGAGGGGCTTTTCCGCCGCACCGTCTACCTCCTCAACCGGGGCGGCCGGTTCCAGGAGTTCCCAAAGGCCTACGCTGCCAATGACCTGGTGGCCAACCGTTACGGAAGGCAGGTGAACCTTTTCCTAGAAAAGCAGGTTCTTTCCCTGAACCCCATGACCGGAAAGCCCTACTGGCCCCTGCCCGCCTACTTCCCACCCTACCAAGACGTGTTGGGGCGGCAACTCCGGGACCCCGGCTACGGCCTAACCCTCCTGACCCACCGGAGCATCCTGCAAACCAAGAGCCGCACCATTAGCAACTACTGGCTCCTGGCGGTGAAGCCGGAAAACGAGGTCCTGCTGAACGCTTTGGACGCTGAGCGGCTTGGGCTGAAGGACGGGCAACTGGTCAAGGTGGTTTCCGCCACCAATCCCAAGGGCGAGTGGGACCTGGGCCCCTTCGGCAAGAAGCCCATGGTGGGCCGGGTGAAGGTGGTCCAGGGCCTGAGGCCTGGGTGCGTGGCCTTCCCCTTGGGTTGGGGCCACTGGGCCTACGGGGCGGCTGATCTCGTCATCAACGGCCAGGTGGTGAAGGGCGACCCCAGGCGGGCCAAGGGGATACACGCCAACGCCGCCATGCGCCTGGACCCCTACCTGAAGGACACCGCCCTCACGGACGTGGTGGGCGGGAGCGTGGTCTTCTACGAGACCAAGGTGAACCTGCTGCCGGTGTGAAGGCTGTCCCCCCGGGGTACCCGGGGGGACAAACCTCCTCTATACCTGTGATAAGGTCGTGATGGGGGCAAGGAGGTGAAGTGTGATCCCAGCCTATAGAAGCGCGAACAACCCGACCCAGTGGGCGCTAGAGTTTATCCGCCTGGTGATGCTTCTCCTCTGCCTGGTGGGTTGGGTCATGTACCCCTTGGAGCTCCTCCTTTTAGGCCACTGGACGGAAAGTTGGCAGAGCAAGATCCCCTTCTTTGTGGCCGTGCCAGGCTTTGTCTTCACCCTCTGGGTGCTCTTTGACCGCAAGACGCCGTGGGTGCGGCTCGCCTTCATCCTCACCATGTGGGCTTCCATCTTCATCGGGATTTTGGGGGCCTACTTCCACCTGCTTTGGAACTTTGAGGGTGAGGTGGCGTGGGAGTTTGAGGCGGCCATGAAGGCCATGGCGGGAAGCCGCCCGGTGCTGGCGGCCTTGGCCTTCACCCACATGGGGGTGACGGGGCTCCTTGCCATCTACCGGGCCCGTTAGGAGGTGCGCCGTGATTGAAGCTCTGATCCGCGCCAAGACCGAGGAGGAAAGGCTTTTGGAGTTCTTGCGCTCCACCTTCCTCCTGATCGCCCTAGTGGGGTTTGCCTTTTACGGCATGGAGCACTGGGTCCTGGACCACTGGACGGAAAGCTGGCAGAGCCGGATTCCATTCTTCGTTTCTCTCGTGGGGTTTCCCCTCACCCTCCTCATGTTCTTCCACCGGGGCAAGTGGGTGCGCTACCCCTTCCTCCTCTGGATGCTTGTCAGCGTGGCCACGGGCATCCTGGGCGCCTACTTCCACCTGCTTTGGAATGCCCAGGATGCGGAGGTAAACCTTTTCACCCTTCGGGGCTTCTTGGAAGCCTTTGAAGGCAGTCGGCCGGTTTTGGCGGCCTTGGCCCATACCCACGTGGGCGCTGTGGCCTTCGTGGTGGGGATAACCATAAAGGACTAGCGGAGGTGCAGGATGAAGCGAAGCATGGTTTGGCTTTTGGTTCTGGCGTTCGGCGCGGCCTTGGCCCAGGCTCCCAAGATAGACGGCAAGATCACCAGCGGGGAGTACGCCAAAAACTACAAGCACGAGAAGAGCGGCATTACGCTCTACTGGAGCGTGGTGGGGGACACGCTGTATCTGGCCCTCGAGGGCGAAAGCAAGGGCTGGATCGGCATCGGCTTCCTGCCGGAAAAAACCGACAAGAAGAAGGGAGCGGACCAGTACCTCTTTTACATGGACGGTGGCAAGCTGGTCGCCTTGGACATGTACCAAGTGAAGCGCACGGGCTCGCCCTCCCCCGACGAGAAGGAGGGCGGCAAGAACTCCATCCTGGCCGCCGCCGCCACCTACGAGGGCACCAAGTGGACGGTGGAGTTTAGCCGCAAGCTGAAGACCGGGGAGGCCACCGACGTGGAGATCGTCCCCGGGCGGAAGCTCCTGGTGCTCCTGGCCCACTCGGAAAAGATGGACCCCAAGGAGGAACACAAGAAGACGGAACGCTGGTACCTGGAAGACTTCGCCTTCTAAGGCGGGCAAGCCTGGACCCGGGCACGGCCCGGGTCCTTTTGTTTGCCCTCCTGGGCACCGCCTTCGGCCCGCCTGCCGCCTGGAAGACGAGGGGGCTGTCCGCCGCTTAAAGGGCTTACCATGAAGGTGTGGCGGAAATCCGGGTGGGCACCGCCAGTTGGACGGACGAAACCCTCTTGGCCTCGGGCTGGTACCCGCCCGAGGTAAAGGGGCACCCGGAAAAGCGCCTCCGGTACTACGCCCAGCACTTTGACACCGTGGAAGTGGACAGCACCTTCTACGCCCTCCCCCGGCCCGAGGTGGTGCAAAAGTGGGCGGAAAGGACCCCGGAGGGCTTCCTCTTTCACGTGAAGGCTTATTCCGCCTTCACCGGGCACGGCCTCGAGGCCCAAACCCTCCCCAAGGACCTCCGCTCCCTTCTTCCGCGGCAGGAAGGCCACCTGGCGCAACGGGAGGTGCCGGGAGAGGTGATGGAGGAGGCTTGGAACCGCTTCTTCGCCGCCTTGGAGCCCCTGAGGCAGGCGGGCAAGCTGGGCTACCTCCACTTCGGCCTTCCCCCTTGGACCGAACCCAGGCCCCGAAGCTTCCAGTACCTGGAACGCTTGGCGGAAAGGACGAAGGGCTACTGGGTGGCGGTGGAGTTCCGCAACCCCAAGTGGTACACCGCCTGGGGGTTCGTAAGAAAGGAGCTACTCCGGCTTGGCCTCATCCACGTGAGCGTGGACGCCCCGCCCCACCCCGAAGCCCCCCCAAGGGTCCTGGAGCCCACCCACCCCGTGAGCGTCCTCCGGTGCCACGGCAGAAACGCCGAAACCTGGAAAGGCCCCCACACCAAGCCCTACGAGCGCTTTAACTGGCGGTACTCCGAGGAAGAGCTCCGGGATCTAGCCCAGGCCACCCGAACCTTGGCGGAGCGGGCGGAGAAAGTCTTCGTGATCTTCAACAACAACTACGGCACCCAAGGGGTGGAGGCCGCCCTAGGGCTCAAGCGCCTCCTGGGCCTTGGCCCCCCGCCCTGGGCCAGCGCCCTCCTCTAAAGCGCCAAGGCCAATCCCTCGGCCCGGGGGTCGCTGGCGGCCACCAGGGCTTCCCCCTCCCTCAGGACCACCTGGCCCCGGCCAAACAGCCCGTACTCCGCCTCGTAGCGCACCCGGTGCCCCAGGTCCTTGAGGAAGAGGGCCGTGGCCTGGGGTATGCCCGGCTCCAAGAGCACCTCGTCCCCCCCGTCCCCCGGCACCACCTGCCAACGGGGCCGGTCCAAGGCCGCCTGGGGGTTCAGGCCGAAGTCCGCCAAGGCCACCACCACCTGCACGTGCCCCTGTGGTTGCATGAACCCCCCCATCACCCCAAAGGGCCCAAGGGGCCTGCCCTCCCGGGTGAGGAAGCCTGGGATGATGGTGTGGTAGGGCCTTTTCCCCGGCCCCACCCGGTTGGGGTGGCCCTCCTCCAGGGAAAAGCCTAAGCCCCGGTTCTGCAGAGCGATCCCCGTCCCCGGCACCAGGACCCCGGAGCCGAAGCCCTGGTAGTTGGACTGGATGAGGGAGACCATCACTTCCCCATCCGCCGCCGCCAGGTACACCGTCCCCTCGGGCCTGAGCCCGGGAAGCACCCGGGGCAAGGCCCTTTCCCCAATAAGCCGACGCCTTTCCGCGGCGTAGGCCGGGAACAAGAGGGCCTTAGGGTCCAGCTCCAGATACCGGGGGTCGGCCACGAAGCGGAAGGCGTCCGCCAGGGCGAGGCGCATGGCCTCCACCTGCAGGTGGTAGCTAAAGGGGTCCTCCGGCCTCAGCTCAAACCCCTCCAGGATGGCCAGGGCCAGAAGCGCCGCCACCCCTTGGCCGTTGGGGGGAAGCTCGTGCACCGTGAGGCCCCTGTAGTCCAGGGAAAGGGGTTCCACCCACTCCGGGGCGTGGGCCTTCAGGTCCTCCAGGGTGAGGAGGCCCCCCGTGTCGGCGCTGAAGCGGGCCAGCGCCTCCGCCAAGGCCCCCCGGTAGAGGCTTTCCCCGTAGGAATCGGCGATCTCCCTCAGGGTCTTGGCGTGGAGGGGGCTACGCCACACCTCCCCCGCCCGAGGCGCCCGGCCCCCAGGGAAGAAGACCTCCTTAAAAGCGGAAAACTCCGGGCCCGTAAGGGGCAGGTAGATCCCTTCCGCCCGCTTCCAGGCCCTCCCCGTCTCCGGCCCCACGGGGAAGCCCTCCTCCGCGTAGCGGATGGCGGGAGCTAAAACCTCGGGGAAGGGGAGCCTACCCCACCGCTCGTGCAGGGCCCGCCAGCCCGAAACCGCCCCGGGCACCGTCACCGGAAGCCAGCCCCTTTCGGGCATCCTTCCCTCGGGCAGGCGCTCGGGGGTGAGGGCTAAGGGGCTTTTGCCCGAGGCGTTTAGGCCGTGGAGCTTCCCGTCCCAGACCTGGGCGAAGAGGTCCCCCCCAAGGCCGTTGGAGGTGGGCTCCACCACCGTGAGGCAGGCGGCCATGGCGATGGCGGCGTCCACGGCGCTTCCCCCCTTGAGGAGCATCTCCATCCCCGCCAGGGCCGCCAAAGGTTGGCTCGTGGCCACCGCCCCGCGGCGGCCCAGGACCACGTGCCGCCGGGAAGGGTAGGGGTAGTGGGTGAGGCGCATGCCCCCATGCTACCTTGGAGGGGATGGCGCGCCCCCCCCTTTCCGAGGCCCAGGAGGACTACCTGAAGCACCTCCTTCTCCTGGAGGAAAAGGAGGCGCCGGTGAGCACGCAAGCCCTGGCAGAGCGGCTTGGCGTCCGGCCGCCCTCCGTGACGGAAATGCTGAAGAAGCTCGCCGCCTTGGGCCTTGTGGCGTACCACCCTTACCGGGGGGCCCGGCTCACCGAGGCGGGGAGGCGGGTGGCCTTGGAGGTGTTGCGCCACCACCGGCTCCTCGAGGCCTACCTGCACCAGGCCCTGGGCTTTGGCTGGGAGGAAGTCCACGAAGAGGCGGAGCGGCTGGAACACGTGATCAGCGAGACCCTGGAGGAAAAGATCGCCGAGCTCCTTGGCCATCCTCCCTTTGACCCCCATGGGGACCCCATCCCCACCAAGGAACTGGCTTTGCCCGAGGTTCCCGCCCTACCCTTGTCCGAGGCACCTTTGGGCGAAGCAAAGGTGGTGCGGGCCCTGGCCCAGGACCCGGGTACCCTAAACCTGCTTGGCCGTCTAGGGCTTACCCCGGGAGCCCACCTCCGGGTACTAGAGCGGGCGGGAAACGTGCGGATAGAAGTGGGAGGCCAGGTCTTCCTGCTCCCTCCGGAACTGGCCAGGGCGGTGGGAGTAGCAGTTCCTTAGGCCGTGAAAGCCCGGTAAACCTGTGTGCGGAAGGCGTGCTGGAGCCTAGCGCCAAGCCGGGAGTGGAGGGCCCTTGCAGGCTCCAGGACGGAAAGCAGATTGGGGGCCTGGCTCAGGTAAAGGGCGCTTAAGCCCAAGGCGGGGTCCACGAAGAAGTAGGTGCCGCCAAACCCTGCCCAGTTAAACTCCCCCGGGCTCCCCGGGGAAAACCCCGCCCCGCTCAAACGCACCGCCACCCCCAGGCCAAACCCGTACCCGGGGCCCGGGAGGTACTCGGGGCCCCGCTTCAAGCCCTCGGCGTAGAGGGGGCCCAGGTGGTCCTCGGTCATGAGCCGAGCTAGGCGCGGGTGGAGGAGGCCCTTCCCGGTGCGCAGGGCCTCGAGGAACCGCAGGTAATCGGAAGCGGTGCTCACCCCGCCCATCCCCCCGGCGTAGCGGGGCGGCGGGGCCTCCACGGGGATGAGGGCGATGCGCCGACCCGTCTCTGGGTCCTGGGGAAAGGGCTGGGCCAGGCGGGCGGGGTCTTGGGCCTGAAAGCCCGAGTCCCGCATGCCCAAAGGGGCAAAGACCCGCGCTTTCAGGAGGTCCTTTAGGCTCTTCCCCGTAGCCGCTTCCAAAAGGTGCCCCAGCACGTCCGTGGAAAGCCCGTACTCAAAAGCCTCCCCCGGTTGGAAGCGGAGGGGCAAGGCAGCAAGCCGCTTCAAAAACGCCTCCCGGCTTAGGTCAAAGCGGTCCACGCCGGCCTCGAGGTAAAGCCGCTTTACCGCAGAGGCGAAGAAGACCCCGTAGGTGAAGCCAGCGGTGTGGCGCAAAAGCTCATAAACGGTGAGGGGAGCCCTAAGGGGCTCTTCCCGCACCTCTGCCCCCACCTCCCTCCCCACCCGCAAGGCCCCAAACTCGGGCAGGTACTTCTCCACCGGGTCCAGAAGGCTCAAGACCCCTTCCTCCACCAGGCTTAGGGCCAGGGCGGAAACCCAGGGCTTGGTCATGGAGTAGACCCGGAAAAGGGCGTCCTCCCTCATGGGGAGGCGCTTTTCCGGGTCCAGATAGCCATAGACCCCCTGGAAGATTACCTCCCCCTCCCGGGCCACCAAGACCACCGCCCCCGGCAGGAAGCCCTCCTCCGCCAGTTGGCGGAAAAGCCGGTCCAGTCCACTAAAGTCCATGCCTCACCCCCCCGGGCATGCCCCGAGCCTACCCCGGGCTAGGCGGGCGCGGCCCCGATGGTCCGCCCCCCGTCCACGAAAAGCACCTGACCGGTGATGAAGCTGGACTCGTCAGAAACCAGGAAAAGCGCGGCATAGGCCACCTCCATGGGGCTTCCCGCCCGGCCCAAGGGCGTGGCCGCAATGGCCTTCTCCCGCACCTTCTCCGGCACCTTGGCCGTCATCCGCGTCTCAATAAACCCCGGCGCCAGGGCGTTCACCCGGATCCCGTACCGCCCAAGCTCCAAGGCCAAGGTCCGGGTGAGCCCCACCACCCCGGCCTTGGACGCCGCATAGTTCGCCTGCCCCAGGTTCCCCAGGTACACCCGGCTCGCCGTGAGCACAATGCTCCCCGGGTTCCGCTCCCGCATGGCCTCGCTGGCCGCCTTGGCCACCAGGAAGCTCCCCGTGAGGTTCACCCTAAGAACCAGCTCCCAGTCCTCCAGGGGCATCTTCCAGTGGAAGTTGTCCCGGGTGATGCCGGCGTAGTGCACCACCCCGTCCAGCCGGCCAAACCGGGCCTGGGCCTCCTGGAAGCCCCGCGCCACGGAGGCGGGGTCCGCCACATCCATGACGAGGGGCATGGCCCCCGTGGCCGAGGCGGCCTCCGCCAAGGGGCCTTCCTCTATGTCGCAGGCCACGAGCCGCGCCCCCTCCCGGGCGAAGAGCTCCAGGGTGGCCCGGCCGATCCCGTGGGCCGCCCCGGTAATCAGGACCACCTTATCCTTGAGCCGCACGGCGCACCTCCCCACGACCGAACGGTCGGTAAGGCCACCCTACCCCTTTGCCCCCTCCTCCGTCAAGCGCCAGGCGAAAAAGGGCGTTTCCACGAAGGGCGGCGGCCCGCCCAAGTACACCCGTAGCCCCGGCAGAAGGAGGGTTTCCCCCTCCCACTCAAAGGTGAAGGGGTCCACGGGAAGGGGGTAGTGGAGCACCCCCTCGCGGGGAAGGCCAAGGCGAAGCCACTCCGGGGGGGAAAGCCGGCCCACCAGGAGGTAGCGGGCCCGCCTCGGGCCGCTTTCCGTGTAAAAAGGGGTTTCCTTGCCCAGGTCTAGAAGGAGCGCCCGGCCCCGCACGTAGAGCCGGGCCCTATCCGTCCAGGTAGACATGGGGCCTCCCCTCCAGGAGGGCCACCCGCACCCGGGGCCCGTAGAGCCCCTGGAGAAGGGGCTCTGTCAGCACCGCCCAAGGCGCCCCCTCCGCCACAAGCCGCCCCTCCCGCAACACCGCCACCCGGTGGGCCAAGGCCGCCTGGTTGGGATCGTGGAGGACCGAAAGCACCCCCACACCCCGCGCCACCAGGGCCCTAAGGAGGGCCACCACCTCCCCTTGGTGCTCCAGGTCCAAATAGGTGGTGGGCTCGTCCAGGAGGAGGTAGCGAGGCCTCGCCGCCAGGGCGCGGGCCAGGAGGATCCTTTGCCGCTCCCCCCCGGAGAGGGTGCCGAGGAGCCGCCCCTTTAGGTGGGCCGCCCCCGCCGCCTCCAGGGCCCAGGCCACCGCCTCGAGGTCCGCCTCCCCTTCCCTGCCCCATAACCCCAGGTAGGGAAGCCGCCCCAGGCGCACCACCTCCTCCACCAAAAGCCCCTCGGGGTAAGGCCCCCCTTGGGGCAGGTAGGCGAGGAGGCGGCCCCGGGCGTAGCTCCCATAGGCCTCAAGAGGCTTCCCCTCCAGGTACACCGCCCCCCGCTTGGGCTTAAGGAGCCCCGCCATCACCCTAAGAAGGGTGGTCTTGCCGGAGCCGTTGGGCCCGAGGAGGGCCACCCATTCCCCCGGGCGCACCCTGAGGTCCACCCCCTTTAGGGCAAAAGGCCCCGCCACTCCCCTCGCCTCAAGCCCGTCCACGCCGCCTCCAAAGGAGGTAGAGGAAGAAGGGCCCCCCGAGGAGCGTGGTCACCACCCCCACGGGTAGCTCCGCCGGCCGGGTGAGGGTGCGGGCGAGGAGGTCGGCCAGGGCCAGGAGGGCGGCCCCGCCCAGGGCGCTCGCCGGAAGGAGCAGGCGGTAGTCTTCCCCCAAAAGCCGCCTCAGGGCGTGAGGGGTGACGAGCCCCACGAAACCGATGATCCCCGCCTGGGCCACGCTGGCGGCGGTGAGGAGGCTCGCCGCGGCCAAAAGGAGAAGCTTTAGCCCATTCAGGGGAAGCCCCAGGCTCCGCGCCACCTCCTCCCCCAGTTGCAGCGCATTGAGCACCCGGCCCAGGAGGAGAAGGGGCGGCAAGGCGAGGAGGAGGAAAACGGCCAAGGCCCTCACCCCCGGCCAGCCCAAAAAGGCCAGGTTCCCCAGGGTGTAGGCGAAGACCGCCCGGACCCGGTCGGCGTCCTGGAGCATCAGGTAGGTGGTCAGCCCCGTGAGGACGCTTCCCACCACCACCCCCGCCAGGACCAGCTCCCCGGTCCGCGCCACCCCCCCGGCCAGGACCAGGGTGAGCAAGGTGGCGAAAAGGGCCCCCAGGAAGCCAAAGAGGGTAGCGGAAAGGGGAAGGCCCTGGAAGACGGCGTGCTGGGCGAAGGCGGGGGAAAGCCCCCCCAGAAGAACCGCCAAAAGGGTCACGCCGAAGGCCGCCCCCGAGGCGGCCCCCATGAGGTAGGGATCGGCCAAGGGGTTGCGGAATAGGCCCTGGAAGGCGGCCCCCGCCACCCCCAAGGCCGCCCCCACCAGCATCCCCCCGAGGACCCTGGGCAGGCGAAGCTCGGTGATGATGGGGTTTTCCTGGAGGCCCAAAAGGGCCCGCACCACGTCCCCGGGGGGCACCGCCACCGCCCCCAGGGCGAGCCCCAGGACCAGGGCTATGGACAAAAGGGCGAGGAGCCAGGCAAAGACGAGGCTCCGCTTGAGGGCGAGGGGCAGGGACAAGGTCATGGCCTAGCGCCCGTGGAAGCAGTCCACCAGGAGCCTAAGCCCTTGGGCCACCCGGGGACCGGGGCGGGAGAGGAGGTTGTCCTCCCCCCCTGTGTACACGCAGATCCTCCCCGTCTGCACCGCCCTCACCCGGCTCCAGCCCGGCCGGCTCTGGATGGTTTCCCGGGCGTTCGGGTAGGTGGCCACGATCACCTCGGGGTTTTTCTCCACCACGAACTCGGGGGCGATCTTGGGGAAAAGCCCAAGCTCCTTGGGGACAATGTTCACCCCCCTAGCCTTCTGGATGAGGACCCCGATGAAGCTCTCCGGCCCCACGGTGTATGGGGTGGGGTCAATCTCGTAGTAGACCCGGGGCCTCCCCTTGGCCTTGGCCGCCCGGGCCTCCTCCTGGTAGACCTCCCTCTGGATCTGGGCCACAAGCCTTTCCCCTTGGGCGGAAAGCCCCAAAAGCTGCGCCACGGTGCGCACCGTTTTGAAGATATCCTCGTAGGTTTCCGTGCGCACCACGAACACGGTGAGCCCCGCCCGTTCCAGGGTTTCATATAGCTTCCCGTAGCGGGAAACCAGGACCAAGTCGGGCTTCAAAGAGACGATGAGCTCGGGGTTGGGGTTGTAAAGCCCCCCGGCCTTGGGAAGCTTCTTGACGCTTTCCGGCCAGTCGGAGTAGTCGTCCGTGGCCACCAGGCGGTCGCAGGCCCCAAGGGCGCAAACCGTTTCCGTCACCGAGGGCAACATGGAAACAATGCGCTTAGGCGGGGCTTTTAGCGTGACCTGGCGCCCCAGGTCGTCCGTGAGGGTGACGGGAAAAGCGAAGGCCAAGGCCAGGAGAACCGAGAAAAACGCCCAAAGCTTCTTCATGCCTACCTCCCTTCAGGCCGCTAGGGCCAGGTGCGCCGGGCCCGGGGGAGGTAGGGCAACGCCCCTGCCAGAAGCGGCAGGGGCGTGAAAAGGTAAAGAAGCCCCCAACGCTCCCCCATCCGCGTGAGGTGCCCGCCCTGGGGAAGGGCGGGCGGCCCTGGCAGGTATTCGGGCTTCCGGCCTGCGAAGAAAAGCTCGTAGCGTGGCCGGTTACCGTTGCGGGACAGCGCCGGACTTGCACCGGACTTCCCCACTTTAAGCCTGGACTACGCGCCCAGGCACCAGGGCAACGGACCTGGCTTTGGGGCCCTAGCGGGCCTTGCCCTTAGGCTAAGGCGCTTCGCCCTGGCTGACAAGGGCTTGTAGTCGGTCAACACATTTGAGACTCTGTGGGGACCGCCTCCCCCCGTATTTTA
>NZ_JAKTNS010000047.1:0-12569 GCF_022760915.1 Thermus thalpophilus
GGCTGCGCCCGCAAGGGGAGATTTACCACGAAACGGAGATGTGGGTAAAGTCCTGTACAGGGGATTGACAAGGAATCCAGACTAGGGTATAATTGGGACGAGTGATAAAATGAATACTTCGGTCAGGGGTGTTGAGGTTAAAGAGGTCGATAAGTTGGCGGTAACGGGACTCCCATGCTTTGTGTACCATGACCCTTATCACGAGCGCTTTGTCAACTATATCCGCCTACTATTGGCCCAGAACCTGTCTGTTCTGGCCCGTTTGCATCCGGGGTGGGACTATCCTGCGGAGGAGGACATCCTCCGGAAGGAAATTGACCGCTCCCTCTGGTTGTGGGACTGGAAGGAGACAGTCCGGGTCGTTTCCCGTCATCGCATTGCTGCCGCCGAGCAAGTGTTGGTCTAGGGTAGCCCCACCGCATCCTCTACACTTTTACACTCTCATCCTGATGGGGTACCATGCTTCCCCAACACGGGGTCCCGCGAGAGCGCTTCATGCGTGAAGCCCTCACCACGCGACGGGGTTAGGGGTGGGCCTTCTCACCTGGGAACGCTCCTTCTTGCGTTTTTTCCTCAGTAGGACCCTGTCCCGCCTCGGCGAAAATGTGTTCTCCGTTGCCGTTCCGTGGCTGGTGTTTCAGCTTACGGGCAGCGCCCTACAACTCGGGCTGGCCTTTGCCCTCCAAGTTGTCCCTTCGCTGCTCATCGCTCCCTTTGCTGGCGTTTACGTGGACGTCGCTTCCAGAAGAAGAGTGATGCTCGTTTCGGAGGCTTTCCGGGCGCTGCTCGGTCTGGCCGCGGCTAGCCTCTTCCTCCTGGGCAGCTTGCAGGCGTGGTACCTGTATCTCGCCGTGGTGGCCCATGGGGTCACCACCATTTTTCTCACCGTGGCAGCCGGGGCTGTTGTTCCGGCCCTCGTGGACCGGGCTGACCTGACGCGGGCCAACGCGCTGCTCGGGCTGAACCGCAACGTGTGCGAAATCTTGGGCAGGGTTATGGCGGGCCTGCTCCTTGCCTGGGTGGGCCCGGCGTACACCTTCCTGGCTAACGCCGCCTTGTCCGCGGCCTCTGCGGTGCTGTTGCTGGCGCTCCGCGGCGTGGAAGGGGAATCCCCGGTGGTGCGGGGCAGGCGGCCCAGGGTGCTCCAGGATTTCGCGCGTGGGCTGGGTATCCTGCGCCGCCACGGCGCGGCGGTGCTTGCCATGGCGGATATGGTGGTGGTCAACGTCGGCATTCCGGTCCTGGCCATCGCCCTTCCCATCCTTTCGGAAGAGGTCCTGCGCCAGGGTGCCGCCGGGTATGGGCTCCTTACCGGAGCGATGGCGCTCGGGGCCATCGTTGCCACCCTCATAGCCCCTCTGCTGGTCAGACGTGGGGACGAGCTCCGGTTGTCTGGGCTTGCCACGGTCCTCTTCGGCCTCCTGGTTATGTCCCTGGGCTTCGTGAGGGCGCTGGGGTGGGGGCTGATGGTGATGGTGCTTATCGGTCTTATGGTTGACTTGGTTTCCGTCTACACGGCCAGCGTCATGCAGCGGACCCTTCCTTCGGATGTCCTGGGCCGGGCCTTGGCCACCCAGTCCACGGCCCTACGGATTGTCCCCACGATCGTGTTGTTGAGCGCCGGTTTCCTTCTCCAAACGTTCGGCGTGCACACGTTTTTGATCGTGGGGGGTTCCGTGACCACCCTCAGTGCAGCGCTCTTGCTCCGGCTCAGGGTGCGGTGGTGTCCAAGGGGGTAGCCGGTGAGGTGGGGTTTCCCATCCGGGTGGGGAGGGCAAGGAGGAGGTAAAAGGGTCGTGTCAAGAGTTATGTGTAAGCGTCTGTGTACGGGGGGCATACCGCTCCTGAAGCATCCTCTCCAACACCTCCCGCGCCTCGGCAAACCCCTTGAGCTTTCGCTCCGCCCACCTCCCCTCCAGATGCTCCCCCTCCAAGTACAAAAGCTTGAACACCGCCTCAGGCCGAGGAAACCTGTGGTCCCGCACCTTCGCCCCTCGCCTCACTTCACGGATAAACCGCTCCATCAGATTGGTGCTCCGCAAATACGGCCAAAGCGCCCGCGGGTAATCGTAAAAGCGCAACAGGGCCCCCGAGTCCTCCCACCAAGCCGCCACCAAAGCGGGGTACTTGCCCCCCCAAACCTCCCTCAACCGCTCCAATGCCCCTAAAGCCTCCCTCCGGCTTTCCGCCATGTAAACCCCTATCCCCGGTAGGCCATCGGTGATGAAAAGCAAAACCCGCCGCAGACCCCTCTCCCATAGCTCCCGCAAAACCCCCTCCCAGGCCGAGGCGTTCTCCGTGGGCAAAAGCCAGAAGCCCAGCACCCGCCTCGCCCCCTCCGGCGTCACCCCTAAAGCCACGTACACCGCCTCCCGCTCCACCCCAAGCCCTTCCCTGAGCACCTTCAGGAAAAACCCATCCAGGTACACCAAGGCCATCTCCTCCGGCAAGGGCCTCCCACGGAAGGCCTCTGCCTTCTCCAGCACCTCGTCCGTGCGGTGGCCCAGGAGGAGGCGCATCCCCTCCGCCGCCTTGCGCTGGGTGACCCCGGCGGCGTACAGGGCCACGGCCACCTCCCCCACGTCCACCTGGCGGCGGGCGTAGGGGGTGAGGAAGCTGGGGTAGTACTGCCCTTCCCGATCCCGGGGGATGGCCAGTTCCACCTGGCCGAAGGGGGTCTCCCGCTTGCGGGGGTAGTGGCCGTTCTTGCGCCCGCCCTTTTGGCGGAGGAAGGCGTCCCGGTCCGCCTCCAGGAGAAGCTGGAGCACCTCGGTCACCGTTTCCCTCACCGCTTCCCGTGGCAGGGCTTGCAGGGTAGACTGGTCCATGGGGTACCTCCTCTCTAGCTTCTGTACCCCCCCTTTTTTACACAAACCCATACACATAATTCCTTACACGACCGAAGGCCGCGCTTGCCCATGGCGCTAGGATGTATACCGTAGACGAAGTTTGCAAGGTCAAGCCCTTTGCTGGGCTTGACCTTGCTCTGACAAAGGGGAGGCTAGACTGAAGGCGTGGCCACGGTGCTCCTGGTGGAGGACGAGCCGGCGGTGCGGCTTGGGGTTCGCCTCGCCTTGGAGCGGGCCGGGCACCGGGTCCTCGAGGCGGAAAGCGCCCAGGGGGCTTGGCCCCTCCTCAAGGAGGCGGAGGCGGTGATCCTAGACTGGATGCTCCCCGACGAACCCGGGATCAAGCTCCTAGAAAGGATGCGGCAGGGCCCTTTCCCCGAGCTTCCCGTCCTCCTCCTCACCGCCCGGGCCGAGGTGCGGGACCGGGTGGAGGGCCTGAGCCGGGGGGCGGACGATTATCTGGCCAAACCCTTCGCCACGGAGGAGCTTCTGGCCCGCCTCGAGGCCCTGTTGCGCCGGGCGGGAAAGCGCAAGCTCCTCAGGCGGGGCCCCCTCCTCCTGGACCTGGAGCGCATGGAGGCGAGCCTGGGGGGCAGGCCCCTCCCCCTCACCCGGCGGGAGTTCGCCCTCTTGGCCTTCTTGGCCCAGCGCCCGGGCCGGGTCTACACCCGGGAGGAGCTCCTGGAGGCGGTCTGGGGCCAAGACTACCTCGGCACCCCCAGGACCGTGGACCAGCACGTGCTGCAACTCCGGGAAAAGCTCGGGGAAGACCCCAAGGCGCCCCGCTTTTTGGAAACGGTGCGGGGCATAGGCTACCGCTTCCGGGAGGCGGGGTGAAGGAGCTTCTGGCCGCCTGGGAGGAGGCCCTGGAGGGGCTGGTCCTCCACCGCAACCGGGAGGTGGTCTACCTGAACCCCAAGGCGGAGGAGCTCCTGGAGGTGAGCCGGGACAAGGTGGTGGGCCGTCCCCTCCTCCTGGCCCTGCGGGACCACCGCCTCGAGGCCCTGGCCCTCCACGGGGGGGAAAGAACCTTAGAGGTGCGGGGCCGCCTCCTTCGGGCCAAGGCCCTTCCGGGGAGGCTCTACCTCCTGGACGAAACCGAGGTGAGGCGGCGGCTAGAGGCCTTGGAGGAGGCCACCCTCACCCTGGCCCACGAGCTCAGGACCCCCCTGGCGGGGATGGGCCCCCTCCTGGAGGCCCTGACCCCCAGGACCCGGCAGGAAAAAGAGGTCCTGGACCTCCTCAAAGGGGAGGTGGCCCGCTTGGGCCGCCTGGCGCAAAGCCTTTCCTTCACCCAGCCCGGCCCCAAGCGAACCTTTCCCCTGGAGGAGCTCTGGCCCCGCCTGGAAAGGCTCCTTCACGAAAGGCTTCGGGGAAGGCGGGTGGAGGTCCACCTCCCCCACACCGTCCACACCGACCCCGACGCCCTCTTCCAGATCCTCCTGAACCTTCTGGAGAATGCCCTCAAGTACGGCCAAGACCCCATCCACCTCTGCGCGCGGGTGGAAGACGGCCACCTCCACCTGGAGGTGCGGGACCAAGGCCCTCCCTTACCCGACTACGAGACCCTCTTCCTCCCCGGGCGCCGGGGGTTCCAGGGGGGCTTGGGGCAGGGGCTTGGCCTTTACCTGGTGCGCCGTCTGGCTCGAGGCCTGGGAGGCGAGGCCTACGCCAAGCGGGAAGGGGCGGAGAACGTTTTCGGCATCCGCCTTCCCCTAGACTAAAGCAAGGAGGAACCCATGCGGGAAGCCCTTGACCGAGCGCTCAACCAGCTATTGGAAGAAACCCTAAGGATGCTCTCCCTGGTGCGGGAGATGACCCAGGAGGCCACGGAGGCCCTCGTCCAGCAAGACGCCGCCCGGGCCCAGGAGGTCATCGCCAAGGACAAGGAGGTGGACGCCCTGGAGCTTAAGATTGAAAACCAGGCCATCGCCGTCATCGCCCGCCACCAGCCCGTGGCCACGGACCTTCGGCTCATCTTCACCGTCATCAAGGCCCTCACCGATCTGGAGCGGGCGGGGGACTACGCCATGCACGTGGCGGAAGACACCCTCCTCCTGAGCAAGGAACCCCCCTTGAAGCGCTACGTGACCCTGCCGGAGATGGGCCGGCGCCTTCTGGAGATGACGGACACCCTAGGGAGGAGCGTGGCCGAGCGGGACGCCGCCCTCGCCCGTAAGGTCCTGGAACTGGACGACCAGGTGGACGGCCTCTACGAGGAGGTGACCCGGGAGCTCATCACCTACATGATGGAGGACCCCAGGACCATCACCAAGGCCCTCACCCTGATGCGGGTGGCCCGCAGCTACGAGCGGCTCGGGGACCACCTGGAAAACGTGGCGGAGCGGGTCATCTACTGGCTTACCGGGGAGGTTTACAAGGCCCCGGAGGACGTCTACTAGCATGGCCCGCCCCCAAGACCCCGAGGCGGTGTTGGCGGCCATAGAAGGCTGGCCCGAACCCGACCGCTCCTTGGCCCTCCGCCTCCACTCCCTGGTTCAGGAAGCGGCCCCCGCTCTTACTTTGCGGCTTTGGTACGGCATGCCCGCCTACGCCCTAAAGGGCAAGGTCCTCTGCTTCTTCCAGCCCGCCCACCGCTTCAAGACCCGCTACGCCACCTTGGGCTTCACCGACCAGGCCCGGTTGGACCAGGGAAGGATGTGGCCCGTGGCTTTTGCCCTAAAAGATCTAGGCCCGGAGGAGGAGGCCCAGATCCAAGCCCTCCTGCGCCGGGCCGTGGGCTAGTCCGCCTCCACCTCTTCCGCCGCCTGGCGGCGGCCCGCCTTCCACTCCAGCCCCGCCCAGATGAAGTCCATGAGGTCCCCGTCCAGGACGTTTTGCGGGTCAAAGCGCATGAGCCCCGTGCGGTGGTCCTTCACGTACTGCTTGTCCAAGACGTAGCTGCGGATCTGGCTTCCCCACTCAATGGGCCGCACCTCGCCCTTGAGCTTCCTCAGCTCCTCCTGCTTCTTTTTCCACTCCAGCTCAAAAAGCCGGGAGCGGAGGACCTTTAGGGCCAGCTCCTTGTTCTTGATCTGGCTCCGGGTGGTCTGGCAGGTGACGGTGATCCCCGTGGGCAGGTGGACGATGCGCACCGCGGAGTCCGTGGTGTTCACCCCCTGCCCCCCGTGGCCTTGGGAGCGGAAGACGTCAATGCGCAGATCCTCTGGGCGGATCACCACCTCCACACTCTCGTCCACCTCCGGCATCACCTCCACCCCGGCGAAGGAGGTGTGGCGGCGGCCCGAGGCGTCAAAGGGGGAAGGCCGCACCAGGCGGTGCACCCCCGCCTCGGGGGAAAGGAGGCCGTAGGCGTTTTCCCCCTTCACCAGGATCTGGGCGTAGTCAATCCCCGCCTCCGCCCCCGGCGTGAGGTCCACCACCTCCACCTGGAAGCCTTGGCGCTCGGCGAAGCGGGTGTACATGCGGAAAAGCATCTCCGCCCAGTCACAGGCCTCCGTGCCCCCCGCCCCGGGTTGGATGGTGACGATGGCGTTTTTCTCGGCGTGGGGGAAGCTGAGGAGGGTTTCGTGGTAGAGGTCGTCCAGCTTCTTGGCCGCCTCCTCCAGCTCGGGCCTCAAGGCCTCCCGCTCCTCGGCGGGAAGCTCCTCCCAAAGCTCAAGGAGGCCCTGGAGGTCTCCCTCTAGGGAGCGGAAGGTGTCCACCACCCGCCTGAGGCGGGCCGCCTCCTGGCTCACCCGCCTTGCCTCCTCCAGGTTTTGCCAGAGAGTGGGGTCCTCGAGGCGCCGGTTTAGCTCCTGCAGCCGGGCTTCCTTTCCGGGGATGTCAAAGATACCCCCGGAGGCTCTCTAAGCGTTTGGCGAGAAGGTCCAAGTCCATACCGCCTTCAGTATAGCGCAAAACCTAGCCTTGATAACATCATGCGCAAGATTTATTATAGCTCTAGGAGGTGATGGTATGGACCTCAAAGACCTGGCCCAAGCCCTGCGCCAAGGCCACCCCGAAGGGCTTCCCGGGGAGCGGGACGCCTTGGTGACCCTTCTGGTCCAGCGGGGCTACCCCCACCCCGAGGCGGTGCGCCTGGCCCAAGCCCTCGAGGCCCAGGGCTACGCCCACTTCCTCCCCGGGGCCAAAAGCCGCTGGTTCTTCACGGAAAGGCCTGTGGACCTCCAGGCCCTGATGCGGGCCCTGGACCAGGAGTACCGGGAGTTCGTGGGCGAGGGGGACGAGGAGGAAGAAGCCCTCACCTTCCTCACCGGCAGGCTGGAGGGGGACCGGGCGGTGGCCAAGGAGGTGCTGGAAGCCCTCCGCCTCGCAGGCTACGTGGAGGCTGCCTATAGCCCCGAGCTGGAGCGGAACCGGCTTTTCTTCCGCTTCCCCGAGACCTTGGGGCTATTGGGCTAGTCCGCCGCCTGGGCCAAAGCCACCTCCGCCACGCCCACCCGGGCCCCCAGGGCCTTCAGGCGCTCCTCCAGGTCCTCGTACCCCCGTTCCAGGAAGTAGACCCCCTCAATCTCGGAAACCCCCTCGGCGCTCAAGGCCGCCACCACCAAGGCGCCGCCGGCGCGGATGTCCAAGGCCTTCACCTGGGCCCCGTGGAGGCGTCGGCCCTGGACCAAAAGCGTCCGGTCCCGCAGGTAAAGCTCCGCTCCCATGCGGGCCAGCTCCCCCACGTGGGTGAAGCGGTCGGGGTAGACGCGGTCGCTCACGGCGCTTTGCCCGGGCACCGTGGCCAAATAGGCGGTCACGATGGGCTGGAGGTCCGTGGGGAAGCCGGGGTACTCCCGGGCCTCCACAAAAAGGGGAAGGGGGTCCTTGGTGGCGGTGAAGTGGATCCAGTCAGGCCCCACCTCCAAGCGGTGCCCCGCCTGGCGGAGCTTGTCCAAAAGGGCGTCCAGGTGGTCGGGGCGCACCTCGCGCAGGGTGATGGCCCCCCGGGTGGCCGCCGCCGCCAGGAGGTAGGTGCCCGCCTCAATGCGGTCGGGGATGATGCGGTAACGCCCTCCCCCCAGGCGGCTTGCCCCCCGGATGTGCACAATGGCACTTCCCAGGCCCCTCACCTCCACCCCCAGCATGGAGAGAAAACGCCCGAGGTCCTCCACCTCCGGCTCCATGGCCGCTTGGACCAAGGTGGCCTCGCCGCCCAAGGCCACGGCCAGCATGGCCTGTTCCGTCCCCCCCACGGTGGGCAGGTCAAAGACCACCCGCCCGGAAAGGGGGCGGACGCGCCGGGCGTAGAAGGTCCCTTCCTCCTCCACCACCTCGGCCCCCAAGGCCCGGAGGGCCTTCACGTGCTGGTCCACAGGGCGGGCGCCGAAGGCGCACCCCCCGGGCAGGGAGATGCGCCCCTCCCCCACCCGGGCCAAAAGGGCCCCCCAAACGATGAAGCTGGCCCGCATCTGCCCCACCAGCTCGTAGGGGGCGTGGGTGTTGCGGATCTCGGGGGTGTGGAGGTGGAGGGTGCGCCCTTCCCACTGGTAATGGGTCCCCAGGTGGGCCAGGAGCTCCAGCATCACCTCCACGTCCCGAAGCCGCGGCACCTCCACCAAGGTGATGGGCTCCGGGGTGAGGAGGCTTGCCGCCAGGATAGGCAAGGCGGCGTTCTTGGCCGGGTAGACGCGAAGCTCGCCGGACAGGGGAGAGCCCCCTTCAATCCGCAGGATCTTGCTCCGCCCCGAGTCCGTGAGCATCATACTCACCTTACTCACCGTGAGGATATACAGGAAGGTGCGCATTGTCAAGGCCATGCGGTTTTTGCTACACTACCCGCCAAGGAGCGGTATGCCCAAGAAGGAGAAAAAGCGGCTGCAGGTGGTCATCTCCGAGGAGCAGGACGCCCTCCTCACCCGGGCGGCCTACGCCCTCTCCAGCCCCGAGCGGCTGGTGTCCAAGTCGGAGGTGGTGCGCCTAGCGATCGCCAAAATTGTCCAGGAACTGGAAGAGGGCAAGGAGGAGCTGGCCGAGCTCTTGAAGCGCTTGGAGCCCGAGGAAGAAACCCCCTAAAATGACCCGGATGCTCCTGGCCGGGCGGTACCGCCTCGAGGCCCCCCTGGGCTCCGGGGGCATGGCCGAGGTGTGGCAAGCGGTGGACGAGCGCCTGGGGCGGAAAGTGGCGGTGAAGCTCCTCCACCCCAGGGCCCTGCCCCCTGAGCGGGAGCGGTTCCTTTTGGAGGTCCGGGCCCTTTCCCGCCTCTTCCATCCCGGCATCGTCCAGGTCCTGGACCTGGGGGAGGAGGAGGGGCGGCCCTATTTCGTCATGGAGCTGGTGGAGGGGGGCACCTTTGACCGCCTGGGCCCGTTTGAGGAGGGACCGGAAGGGGACAGGATCCTCCTGGCGGCAGCCCAGGTCATGGAAGCCTTGGCCCACCTCCACGCCCAAGGCATCCTTCACCGGGACCTGACCCCCAAGAACATCCTCCTCACCAAGGAAGGCCACCCCAAGGTGATGGACTTCGGCCTGGCCTACCTGCTCCAGGAAAGCCGCCACCTGACCCGCACGGGCTACACCCTGGGCACCCCCACCTACATGGCCCCGGAGCAAGCCAAGGGTCTCCCCCTCACCCCCAAAGCCGACCTCTACAGCCTGGGAGCGGTCCTCTACCGCACCCTCACCGGCCGCCCTCCCTTTGAGGGGGAAAACGACCAAGCGGTCCTCTACCAGCATGTGTACGAGGAGCCAAGGCCCCCGGAAGCCCTGAACCCCGCCATCCCCAAGGGAGTGGGGCAGGCGGTGCTGGGGCTTCTGGCCAAGCACCCCGAGGAGCGCCCCGCCCACCCCGACCTCTTCTATAGCGCCCTAAGGGAGTTCCAGGCCCTGCGCCTTTCCACCCCCCGGGCGGGGGCGGGCCGCTCTGGCCACTACCCCCTGGCCCCGGACCCCAGACGGCTTGCCCTCAAGGGCAAGGTGGACCTGGGGGGGGAGGCGGCCTGGCCCGGGGAGATGGTCTACGCCGGGGGGCGGGTGTACCTGGGGGTGGGCCGGGGTTGGGTGGAGGTGGACCTCCTTAGCGGGGAGGTGCGCCGGGAGGCCCTGCCCGAGGAGGCCACCGCCCCCCCGGTGGTGCGGGGCGGGGTGTATGTGGGAAGCTTTGACGGCAAGGTGCGGCGCTTCCGCGGCCGCCACCTGGAGTGGAGCGTGGAAACCGGGGCGGAGGTCACCGCCGCCCCCTTGGTCTTGGGAGAGCGGGTCTACGTGGCGAGCCGCGACGGCACCCTGTACGCCTTCCACAAGGACGCTCCCCTCTTCCGCTTCCGGGCCGGGGGGCACCTCTCCGCAAGCCCCACCTTTTACCGGGGGCTCCTCTTCGTGGGCTCGGAGGACGGGTGGCTCTACGCCCTGGATCCGGAAACGGGGGTCCTTCGCTACAAGGTGCGCACCGGGCCCATCCACGCCCCCGTGGCCGCGGGGCGGGGGCTGCTTTTCATCCCCACCTGGGAAGGGGAGGTCTACGCCTTTGACCCCTTGAGCCGGGAAACCCTTTGGAACGCCGCGGTGGAGGGCGAGATATGGGGCGGGCTTGCCCTGGACGGGGAGCGGGTCTATGTGGCCGCATGGGATGGGGTCCTTCGGGCCCTGGACGCCGCCACGGGGGAGGAGGTGTGGAGCCTGGAGGTGGGCAAGGTAACGGCGGGGCTCTCCTACGCCTCGGGGCACGTTTTCGCCGCCACGGAGGAGGGCCGCTTCCTGGCGGTGGACCGACGGGGCCAGGTGGTCTTTGAGGCCACGGGCCTGGGGGCGGTGCAGGTGCCCCCCTTGCCCCTGCCGGGAGAGGTGCTGGTGGCGAGCCTTTCGGGCAAACTCTACCGCTTCGCCGTAGGATAGGGGCATGGAAGCTGTTCAGACCGAAAAAGCCCCCCAGGCCATCGGCCCCTACAGCCAAGCGGTGCGGGCCGGAGGGCTCGTCTTCGTTTCCGGCCAGATCCCCCTGACCCCGGAGGGCGCCTTGGTGGAGGGGGACATCCGCCAGCAGGCCGAGCGGGTGATGGAAAACCTCAAGGCCATCCTCGAGGCGGCGGGCTCCGGGCTGGACCGGGTAGTGCAGACCACCTGCTTCTTGGCGGACATGGAGGACTTTCCCGGCTTCAATGAGGTCTACGCCCGCTACTTCTCCCCTCCCTACCCCGCCCGGGCCACGGTGGCGGTCAAGGCCCTGCCCCGAGGGGTGCGGGTGGAGGTGGCCTGCGTGGCCCTGGCGGAATGATACGCTCCTGCAAAAAAGCGTAGAATAGCCCTATGGCGCAGGAAGCCCACCTGGAGGAGCTGGAAAGCCGCTTTCGGGCGGGGGACGTGCGGGCTTTGGCCCGGGCCCTCACCTTGGTGGAAGCCGGCCACCCCCTGGGCCAGGCTCTCCTCAAGCGGGTGCGGGGCCAAGGAAGGGCCAAGGTGGTGGGCATCACCGGAAGCCCAGGGGCGGGGAAGAGTACCCTCACGGACCGCCTCATCCTCGAGGCCCGCAAGCAGGGCGAAAGGGTGGGGGTACTGGCGGTGGACCCCAGTAGCCCCTTCACCGGGGGGGCCATATTGGGCGACCGGATCCGCATGATGCGCCACCACCAAGACCCCGGGGTCTACATCCGCTCCCTGGCTTCCCGGGGCGCCCTAGGAGGGCTTGCTGGAGCCACGGTGGCGGCCTTGGCCCTCCTGGAAGCCTTCGGCTTTGACCGCATCTTCGTGGAAACCGTGGGGGTGGGCCAAAGCGAGGTGGATATCGCCCGGGTGGCGGACACCACCCTCCTTGTCCTCACCCCCGCGGCGGGGGACGCGGTGCAGGCCTTCAAGGCGGGGGTTATGGAGATCGCCGACCTCTTCGCCGTGAACAAGTTTGACCTGCCAGGCGGGGAGCGCCTCATCCAGGAGCTGAAAAGCGCCCTGGAGCTCTCGCCCCCCAGGCCTGGGGGTTGGCGCCCCCCCATCTACCCCACGGTGGCGGCCACAGGGGAGGGGGTAGAGGCGCTTTTTGAGGGGCTGGAAGCCCACCACCGCCACCTCGAGGCCCACGGCCTCCTGGAGGGCCACCGCCTGGAGCGGGCCCGGTTTGAGGTGGAAAGCGTCATCCAGGAATGGGGCCGCCGCCGCACCCAACAGGCCGGGGAACTGGTCCGGCGCGTGGCCCAAGGCGAGCTCTCCCCAGAGGAAGCCGCTTTCACCCTGCTCAACCCCAGCGCCCAGCCCGCTTAACCCCGCCTGTACCGCATAAGGGCCTTGCGGAGCATGTCCCGCTCGTTGGGGTAGGAAAGCCGGTTTAAGGCCTCAGCCACCGGCAAGAAGTAGGCCGCCTCCACCTCGGAAAGCTGGGGTCTGGGCTCCCCGCCCCGGTAGGCCATGAGGAAGTAGTGCACCTCCTTGCTCACCGTCACCGGGACCTCCCCGTCCTTCACCGTGAAGTAGTAGCGCACCTTGCCCACGGGAGAGAGTACCGCCGCCTCTACCCCGGTCTCCTCCCGCACCTCCCGCACGGCGGTCTCAGGGTAACGCTCTCCCGGCTCCACCTGGCCTTTGGGCAAGGTGACCACCCTCCCCCCTTTCAGGGACACCACCAGGACCTCGGGCGGGTCCCCACGGAGGACCACCCCCCCGGCGGAAACCACCCGCTTCCTGGCTGCCCGCACCTGACGCTTCCTGCGCAAGACTCCGCTCCTCGGCAATAAAAAAGGGCGCCCGAAGGCGCCCCCAAGGATCCAAAAGGGGAGAGCGGAGGCCTCAAGCTCCTTAGAAAGGAGGTGATCCAGCCGCACCTTCCGGTACAGCTACCTTGTTAC
>NZ_JAKTNS010000048.1:0-12197 GCF_022760915.1 Thermus thalpophilus
TCCCGAGGGTGGATGGGTGTGGCGGTACGTGGTGGCCACCTTTCCCGCCACGCCCAGGACCCACCTGGTGTGGGGGAGGCGGCGGTTTGTGGTGGAGCACTTCTTCAAGGCCATGAAGGGGGAGTTTTCCCTGGGGCGGTTTGGGCAGCGGACGGCGCTGGGGGCGCGTCGGTTCTTGGTCCCGTCGCTTCTGGCGTATCCTCTGGCGCGCTGGGTGAAGCTGGGCGCGGGAGGCTGGGTGGGAGGCGGCGCGGGTTCTCTTTTCCGGATGGTGGCGTGGGTTCTCTGGCGGGAACTCTGGCGGCTTGGGCTCAGGCCGCCGGGTCCTCCTGGGGGGGCAAGGTGGAGGGGGCAGGGGGTGGGGTATGCAGGTTTATGCGGGGTATGCGGGTGGTGCAAGTTTTGAGTCGCCACACCTCTCCCCTGTTCCCCACCCTTGTACGAAGGCCTCTGGCCCAGGAAAGGTTCACCGCCGACGCACCAAGCTAAGCCCTACGAGGGCTAAAAGCGTGGCATAGAGCAGGAACGAGGCCACGGCGCTCGCCGCCCGGAAGTCTTCCCTTAGGCTTTGGAAGAGGAGCAGGGGTAAGGTAATCGTGCCGAAACCTGCCACCATGCTGGTCACCTCAAACTCCCCCATGGAGATGGCGAACACCACCAGGCTCCCGGAAAGCACCGCAGGCAAGAGGTTCGGCAGAAGAACGTGGCGCAAGCGAGGCCAGAGGCCGGCCCCGCAGGATCTAGCCGCCTCCATCAGCAGCCGCACTTCCAAGCCCGTAAGCCCGGCATACACGGTCCGGTAAAAGAAGGGGAAGCCCAAGGCAGCGTGCCCGAACACCACGATTCCCAGGGTGCCGGAGAGGGCGAAGGGTGGGCGGTTGAAAGCCACAAGAAAGCCAAGGCCCACCACCAGGGGGGGAACCAGAAGGGGCAGGACCTGGAGGAGGCGCCCCAAACCTTCCCCCACCCTGCCCCGCCAAAGGTGTACCACGTAGGCCATGGGCACACCCACGACCACATTGAGGGCCACCGCCAGGAGGGCCACGCGGAGGGAGAGAAATGCCGCCTCCAGGTACCTGGGATCCCTCAGGATTCGGGCATACCATTCTAGGGTGAAGCCCTCGGGTAGCACTCCAAGCCATAGCCGGCTAAAGGAGTAGGCTACGGGTGCCAGCATGGGGAGAAGCATGTAGAGGAGAAAGGCGCCAAACAGAACCCAGCCCAGCGCCTTCACCGCCGGAACCTCCTTTCCCAGAGGGCTAAGGCGTATAGGCCTAGCCCGGTGCTGGCCATGAGGACCACCGCCAGGGCCGCAGCCTGGGGTAGGTCAAAGGTACTCTCCGCCACCAGGCTGTAGATCTGTAGAGAAAGCAGGTTCTTGGCAAATCCCGTGAGGGCCAGGGCGGTGCCAAAAGCCCCCATCATCCCAGCGAAGACAATGCTCGCCCCCGCCAGAATGCCCGGCATGAGGGCGGGTAGAAGCACGCGAACCCAGGCCTGGAGGGGCGTGGCCCCGGAAGCTCGCGCGGCCTCCATGAGGCCTCGACCCACGGTCTCTAAAAGGGGCATGAGGGCCAGTGCAAAAAGGGGGATGTTGTAAAAGGGGAAGACGACAAAGAGTCCCAGCCAGGAGTAAAGGTCAAACCGCGGCAACCCCAACGCGGCGAGCAGCTGGTTCACCACCCCATTCCGCCCCAGGAGGACGATAAAGCCGAAGGCCACCACCAGGCCGGAAAGGGATACCGGTATGGCGTAGAGGCTCATGAGAAGGCCTTTGGCCCGCGCGGGTAGTCCACTGGTCCAGTACGCCACGAAGAGCCCGCCCGCCGCTGCGGCCAGGGTGGAGAGGAGGGCGAAGACCAAGGAGTTCCGCCAGGCCTCGAGGTAGGCGGGGGCGGTGAGGGCCCGGGCGTAGCGGGTTAGGGTGAGGCCCTCGGGCGCGGCGAGGCTCCGCTCCAGAATGGAATAGAGGGGGAAACCGAAGAAGAGAAGCAGGAAGAGGAGGCCAGGAAGGATTAGGAAACGCTCGCCGCGCACCAGGGCCCCCCTCGGACTAGCGGATGGTCTCCCCGTAGTACTTCTGGAGCGCCTCGGAAATCGCCTCTTCCTTCTTGTAGTCCACAAAGCGCACCTTGGCGTAAGCGCTCTTGGGCGGGAACTTCGCAGCGATCTCTTTGGGCAACTCCACGTCGGGCCGGATGGGGCTCACGAAGGCTTGGGCGAAGAGGCTCTGCCCGTACTTGGAGAAGATGAACTCCAGGAAGAGCTTGGCCGTGTTGGGATGCGGGGCGTTGCGGGCGGCCACGATGCCCCCGCCGTTGGCCAGGGTCCCGTCTTGGGGAATGACCACCTCCGTGGGGAACGGGAAGCGCTCCTTCCAGGCCAAGAGGTTGTAATCGTAGTTTATGAGGATGCCCACCTCGCCCCGCTCAAACTTGGCGGTGGTCACCTTGGGCTCCACCGCCCCGATGACCCCAAGCCGATGGAGGCGGGCGAAGAAGTCCACCCCCGCCTTGTAGTTGTAGGGGTCACCCGTGAGGGCATAGGCGGCGCTCATGATGGTAGCCACCCCCGTTCCGGTGGCCCGCGGGTCCTGGTACTGAATGAGCCCCTTGTATTCCGGATTTTCCAGCTCCTTCCAGGTCCTGGGCACCCTCTTGACCAAGCTGGTGTTCACGATCCAACCCAGGGTACCCTTGTAGCCGGTGTACCAGGCGGAGCCGTCCTTACCTTCCCCCCGCTGGTCCTTGGGAAGGGCTTCCCACGAGGTCACGCGATAGGGGAGCGTCAGGCCCTCCTCGGCGAGGGTCATGGCGAAGGCGGGCTTGAGGTCGGCGATGTCGTTCTTGCTGGCCTTTTCCTCCCGCATGCGGGCCAGGACAACGGCGCTTCCCATGTCGATGTCTTGCTGGCGGATCCCAAAGAGCCGTTCGAACTCCCGGAAGATACCGCCGTAATTGGCCCAATCGTTGGGCATGCCGTAGCTGTTGATGACCCCGCCCTCCGCCCGGGCCTTCTGGGCCAGCTCGCGGATGTAGGCGTTGTTCAGCTCCGGTGGGAGCTGGGTTCCCGCCTGCGCCAAAGCGGGAAAGCCCCGCAGGCTCAGGGCCAGCAGGAGGAGTCCCGCCACTCCAAGGGCCGTCAAAACCGCATACCGCTTCATCAGCCACCTCCTTTTGCCTCGGGGAGGATCCCCGTTGCGGCCAAGCTTTCGTGCACATCCACGTACTCCCCCGGGTTCCGGGGAGGGAGCTCCACCAAAACGGTGCAGGGCAAGGAGGCGAAGGGCCGGAGGTCCTCGGGACCAGGCGGCAGGTGGAGGTCGTAGCGCCCGTCGTTGGTGTGGGCGTGGACGTGGGTGAGGCGATGGCCCAGGCGGGCGAGAAACGCCTCCGGAACCTGCCCCGCCATGCGGGCGTGCCCCAGGTCCAGGCAAAACTCCAGGCGGGGCACTTCGAGGAAAAAGCTCATCTCCTCAGGCGTCCTGGGAACCTCTTGGGGGGCAGGCAGGTTCTCCAGGACTAGCCGAAGCCCCAGGTGCCACGCCCGCTCCGCCAGGTGAGCCAGGGCATCCCTGGCTCGCTCTAGGTACTCCCTTCGCAACCGGGCCTCTTGGGCCCGAAGGGCCTCGTGGGCTTCCGAAAGGCCGGGCGGTGGGTAATCCGTCCATGGCAGGTTGCCCGCATGAACGTTGACCAAGAGGGCTTCCATCCGCGCCGCCCGCTCCAGGTCCTCCTCTAAAAGGCGCAGGGAGGCCTGGCGGATCTCCGGGACCAAGGAGCCGGGGTAGAGGTCCTGATAGCGGGCGTGGAAGGTGAGGGAATACCCGAGGCCCCTGGCCTCCCGCGCCGCCCCCATCAGGTCCTCCGCCGCCGAACCCGGGACCTCGAGGAAGGCGTAGCGGCCTGCCAAGCCCCGGGCGTAGGCCAAGAGTCCCTCCGGGTCCTTAGGAGGCCGAAAACCCAGCTTCATGCTTCCTCCTTAACAAAGGGGGCAGCCTCGGGGAGGGCTAGCCGAACCGTTTCCCCCACCCTGGCCGCCTCCTCGGGGTTCAGGTCCACCTTGAGCACAAGCCCCTCCGCCTCCACCTCCAGGCGCACCAGGCTCCCCAGGTAGGTGGCCAGGACCAACCGCCCCTCCAGGAAACCCTCGGGATGCACGCGCAACCGCTCGGGGCGCAGGAGCAGGTACCCCTGGCCCTCCCCCTCCACCCGGACCGGCCAAGGGCGGTGGCGGTGGAAGCGGCCCCCTCGCGCTTCTCCCGGGACCAGGGTCCCCGTGCCCACAAAGCGGGCCACAAAGGCGTTGGCGGGTGCCTCGTAGATCTCCCGGGGCGTCCCCAGTTGCTCCACCCGCCCCTCCCGCATGACGGCGATGCGGTCGGATAGGGCCAGGGCCTCTTCCTGGTCGTGGGTCACGTACAGGGCGGTCAAGCCCGTTTCACGCTGGAGCCGCTTCAGCTCCCCCCGGAGCTCCTCCCGGATCTTCGCGTCCAAGGCGGAAAGGGGTTCGTCCAGGAGGAGGACCTTGGGTTCCCGGGCCAGGGCCCGGGCCAGGGCCACCCGCTGCTGCTGTCCCCCGGAAAGCTCCCGAGGGTATCTCCCCTCGAGGCCCTGCAGGTGGACCATCTCTAGAAGCTCCCCCACCTTCCGCCGCACCACCCGCTCAGGCAAGCGGCGAAGGCGTAAGGGAAAGGCCACGTTACCAAAGACGGTCATGTTGGGGAAAAGGGCGTAGTTCTGGAAGACCATGCCGATGGGGCGCCCCTCGGGCGGGAGGCGGTTAACGCCCTGCCCCGAGATGCGCACCTCCCCCTGGTCGGGGGTCTCAAAGCCCGCCACGAGGCGCAGGGTGGTGGTCTTCCCGCACCCCGAAGGGCCCAGGAGGGTGAAGAACTCCCCCTCCCGCACGGAGAGGCTCACCCCGTCCACCGCCACCACCCGACCGTACCGCTTGCGCACCCCAATGAGATCCACCACCGGCACCACTCTCCCCTTGCCCCGTCAGCTCCGTGTCAAGAGGCGGTAGTAGGCCACCACCAGCGCCATGGAAAGGAAGAGGAGGAGGTAGCCCATGGCGCTCGCCCCCGAAAGGTCCAAGCCCAAAAAGGCTTTCCGGTAAATATAGTAGCTCACCAGGTCCGTGGCCGAACCGGGCCCCCCGCGGGTGAGGACGTAGACCAGGTCGTAGGTGCGGGCCTCCACCAGGGTCTGGAGGACCAGAAGGGCCAGGAGGACGGGCCTCAGGAGGGGCAGGGTCACCCGGAGGAAGGCCTGCCATGGGGTGGCCCCGTCCACGTAGGCCGCCTCCAAGGGCTCCCGCGGGAGGCTCCGGAGCCCCGCCAGAAGGACCAAGGCGGAGAAGGAAACCTGCTGCCAAACGTCCACCAGGGCCAGGGAGGCGAGGGCGTACCGCCCGTCGCCGAAGAAGTCCACCCCTCCCACGAGGTAGGCCAGGATGCCCAGCTCGGGGTGGAGGATCATCTTCCAGATGAGCCCAACCCCCACGGGGGCGATGAGCATCGGGAGGCTAACGGCAAAGTAATGGAACCCCTTTAGGGGAAAGTTCTGGTGCAGGAGGACGGCGAGGAGAAGCCCCAAGGCCAGGGTGAGGCCCACGGTGAGGCCCACATACAGGGCGGTAAGCCCCAGGGCGTGGAGGAAATAGGGGTCGCCTAGCGCCTCGTGGTACCGGGTGAGGCCCCGGAAGGCGAAGTCGGGCCGGAGGAAGGTGTACCCGGTGAAGGAGAGCAATAGGGCGTAGAGGAGCGGGAAACCCACCACCGCCCCCAGGACCAAAAGCCCTGGCAGGGCGAGGAGCCTAGCGGTCCACCGCTCCCCCATGGCGCCTACCGTAAAAGCCCCGCCTTGCGCAAAAGCCCCTCCAGCCCCTTGGCGGCGTCCTGCAGGGCGGGCTTCACCGCCTTCTGACCGGCGGCGGCCAGGCTGATCTCCCGCCCCACCACGTCCTCCATCTCTGCCGTGTAGGCAAAGATGGGCACCCTTTTAGCCCCGGCGATGATCCGCTCCGCTTCCTTGTAGTAGGGGTACTTGCGGAGCACCTCGGGGTCTTGGAACACATCCTTGCGGGTGGGCGCGTGGCCGGCCAGGGCGCGTCGCTTGACGATTTCCTTGGACTCCACCCAGCTGATGAACTTCCAGGCCGCCTCCTTGTTCCGGCTGTTCTTGGGAATGGCCCAGCCCCATCCCCCGTTGACCCCGGCCCCACCCGGCACGGGGACCAGGGCCACCTTGCCCGCCACCTGGGGGCATTGCTTGGCGTCGTCCAGCTGCGGGAGCATCCACCAGTAGGTGATCATGCTGAAGGCCCCGCCCTGGCACATCACGCGGAACGTATCGTCCAGATTGGCGTTCAGCGCCCCCTTCTGCGCCCCCTGGCGGATGTTGCGCACGTAGAGGGTCAGGGCCCTCTCCCCCTGGGGGCTGTTCAGGGTGACCCGCCAGTTCTTGTCCACGTAGTCCCCGCCCCCAGCGAAGAGGTAGTTGGAGAACTCCATGAAGTTGGGGTCACCCCGCTGCCCCTGCATGGCCGCCCCCGCCACCCCGGCGTTTCGCGCCATGAAGAGGGAAAGGTCCACGTACTCCTGGAGGGTCTTGGGGAGGGCCAAGGCCCTGTTAAACTCCCTCCGGAAGCGGTCCCGCAGGTCCTGCCTGTTCAGGAGGTCCTTGCGGTAGATGAGCCCCATGGCGTAGTTGTACATGGGGATCATGTAGAGGGTGCCCCGGTAGTAGCCCACCAGGTCCAGCATGGAGGGGTAGTAGACGGAGAGGTCAAAACCCGAGGCCTTCACGTAGGGTTCCAGGGGCTCGAGCCACCCCGCCGCCGGGAACTCCCCCGCCCAGAGGAAGTCCACCTCCAGGAAGTCATAGGCGCTTTCCGGGGCCAGGAGCTGGGCCACCAGCTTGTCGTGCATGGCGCTGTACTGCACCTTTTCGAACTCCACCCGGATCCCCGTGGCCCGCTCAAACTCGGGGAGGAGGGCCTCGATGATCCGCGTTTCCGGCACGTCCTCCATGAGGGCCCTCAAGACCACCCCCTGGGCCAGGGAGAGGCCCAAGGCCGTCAGCCCCATGACCAACCAACGCTTCATGGCCATCACCTCCTTCACTTCACCGCCCCCAAGGTGAGGCCCGCCACGAGGTAGCGGTCCACCGTGCGGGCGAGAAGGGCAACGGGAAGGACGGAAAGCACCACCCCGGCCGCCACCTGCGCGAAGAGGACACCCCGCTGCGTCACCAGGGTGGAAAGGGCCACCGGGATGGTCTGGGTTTCCCGCCCCGAGAGGAGGAGGGCGAAGAGGAACTCGTTCCAGGAAAGCAGGAAGCCCAAGACCCCGGCGGCGAAGAGACCGGGGGCGGAGAGGGGCAGGACCACGCGGAAGAAGGCCTGAAGGGGGGTAGCCCCATCCACATAGGCCGCCTCCTCCAGCTCCCGGGGCAAGCCCTGGAAGAAGCCCAAGAGAAGCCAGGTCATGAAGGGGAGGGCAAAGGCCAGGTAGGCCAGGAGCAAGGCCCAAATCGTCCCGGAAAGCCCCAGGGTGCGGAAGAGGGCGAAAAGGGGCAGGGCCAGCACGATGGGGGGGAGCATCTGGGTAGCCAGGACGCCGAAGCGGAGGCCCTCCCCCCCCAGGCGGTGGCGGGCCAGGGCAAAGCCCAAGCCGGCGGCGAGGGGAAGGCCCACGAGGACCACGAGGGAGGCCACGAGGAGGCTATTGCGGAAGGCCTTGCCGAAAGGGCCTTCCAGGACCCTGAGGAAGTTCTCCAACGTCCAGGGCCCGAAGGCCGGAGGGAGGGCATAGGCGAGCCCCTCGGGGAGCAGGGCGCTCCGGAGGGTCCAGAGGAGGGGGAGGAGGAAGGCCAGGCTGAAAACCCATAGGAGGGCGTGGCCCAAGGTTTTCAGAGCCTTAGAAGATCCAGGCACCGCCGTTCACCTCCAGGGCTTCGCCGGTGAGGAAGTCCGAATCGGGGCCCGCCAGGAAGCTCACCGCCTTGGCCACATCCTCGGGGGTTTGCAAGCGGCCCAGGGGGGTCTGCCGGAGGTAGTCCCGAAGCACCTCCTCCGGGGTTATGCCCCTGAGCCTCGCCTCCCAAGCCACCTCACGCTCCTGCATGGGCGTGCGCACGAAGCCCGGGTTCACGGCGTTCACCGTGACCCGGTGGGGGGCGAGTTCCTTGGCGGCAGCCTGCACCAGCCCCAAGACGGCGAACTTGCTGGCGGAGTAGTGGGCCAGGAGGGGGGCCGCCTGGCGGGCGGCCATGGAAGCGGTGGCGATGATCTTGCCCCTAAGCTCCCGCCCCGGCATGAAGTCCTGGGCCACCATGGCCCGGGCGAAGGTCTGGAGGGTGAGGAAGGTGCCCTTGGCGTTCACGTTCATGTTGTAGTCCCACTCCTCCTCCGTAAGGTCTAGGAATCGGTTCATGGTGGAAACCCCGGCGTTGGCCACAAGGACGTCCAGCCGGCCATCCTCCCCATACACGCGCTCCCGGGCCGCCTCTAACTCTACCCGGGAGGTGACGTCCAGCCTCAGGTAGGGCATGCCCAAAGCCTCCCCCACTGCCTTGGCCCAGGCCTCCTCCCGGTCAGTGATCCAGACCTTAAACCCATCCTTGACAAGCCTTTCGGCGATGGCGCGTCCAATGCCGCTGCCTGCTCCCGTGACCAGGGCGTTAGGCATACAACCTCCAAAGCTTCGGATAGAAGTCCTTGAGCCGCTCGTAGAGCTCCCGGTAGCGGGCGTAGCCCTCCCGGTAGACGGGGATCCAGGCAGGCTCGGGCGGCGTCACCTCCGCCACCTCCCGCCGCAGGTCGCCGAAGCCCCATAGCCCCGCCGCCACCCCCGCCAGGAAAGCCGTGCCGTAGGCGCTACCCCGCTCCCCACCCACCAGGCGTTCCAGGGGCCTTTCCAGAACCGAGGCCAGGATCCTGCGCCAGAGGCGGCTCCGCGCCCCTCCGTCCATGACGAAGAGGCGCTCCACCCGGTGGCCGCGCGCCTCGAGGACCTCCACGTGGTGCCGGAAGGCGTAGGCCACCCCCTCCAACAGGGCCCGCCAGAGGTGGGCGGGGGTGTGGAAGAGGGTCAGGCCCACCACCGTGCCCCGGGCCTCGGGGTCGTGGATGGGCGTCTTCTCCCCGAGGAAGTAGGGAAGCGCCAGCACGCCCCCCGCCCCCGGGGGCACCGCCTCCGCCTCCGCGTCCAAGGCGGCGAAGGAAACCCCAGGGCGGAAGGACTCCCGGAACCACTTGAGGAGGCTTCCCGTGGTGGCCATGCACCCGTTGATCACGTGGAGCCCGGGGATGTCGTGGAAGTCTATGAAGAGCTCGGGCACCGGCGCAAAACGGTCCACGGCGTACAGGAAATCCCCCGCCCCGCCCAGCTTCACCACGGCCTCGCCCTTTCCCACGAGGCCTGACGCCAAGGCGGCGGCGATGTGGTCGGCGCTCCCGGCTATGACGGGGAGGCCCTCGGCAAGCCCCGTGGCCTCCCCCGCCCCCTCGGTGACCCCGCCCACCACCTCCCAAGGCCGGCGCACCGGCCCAAAAAGGTTTGGGGAGAGGCCCAGGTAGTCCAGGACCTCCCCAAGCCAGGCTCCCCCTGGTTCCCAGAGCCCGGACTCCAGGGCCCAGTTGGCCTCCTGGTAGCGGACGCCCGTGAGCCGGAAGGTAATGTGCTCGTAGGAGCCGGCGATCCAACGGGTGGCCGAAAGCACCTCCGGCTCGTGGCGTCGGAGCCAAAGGAGCTTGGGCCCCAGCACCTGCTGGTTCCAGGTGGCCCCCGTCCGGGAAAAGAGCCAGGCGTCCCCAAAGCGCTCCTTAAGCTCGCGGATCTCGTGCACCGCCCGGGCGTCGTTCTGCTGCAAGGAGGGGCGGAGGGGCCTGCCCCCTTCGTCGTGGAGCACCAGGGCGGGGACCATGCCCGAAACCCCCAGGGCGCGGAGGCCGCGGGGGTCCCTGCCAGCCAGGGCCTGGGCGGTGGCGGCGAGAAACCCGCGCCACCAGTCCTCGGGATCCTCCTCGGCGTATCCAGGGGCCGGGCTTCGCAGGCTGTGGGGGTGCTCCCCCTGTCCAAGAACCTCTCCCCCCGCCCCCAGCAGGAGGGCCTTCACGGCCGTGGTCCCCACATCCACGCCCAGGACCATCACCGCCCCCTCCACTTGCGCACGATTTCCATGAAGCTCCTAGCCCGCTCGGGGTCCACCTCGTTCCAGGTAACCCCGTCCCGCTTGAGGGCCGTGCCCACGATGACGCCGTCCGCCACCTCTAGGATCTCCGCCACCGTTTCGTGCCGCACCCCCGTGTTGGCCAGCACGGGAACCTGGGGCAGGGCCGCCTTCACCGCCCGCAGGTGGTCCAGGCTCACCCCCTCCCCCGTCATGGGCCCGGAAACCAGGATGGCATCGGCCAAGCTGGAGAAGACGGCGCTCTTGGCCCGCTCGGGGAGGCTACGACCGTCCAAGGGGGAAGCGAACTCGGCGGAAACGTTGTAGAGGAGAAAGAGGTCCTGCCTCTGGAGACGTTTCCGGTATCGCAGGGCCTCCGCCGCCCGGCCCTCCCAGATTCCCATATCCGACCCGTAGGCCCCTGTGAAGATCTCCCGGGCGAACCGGGCACCCGTGGCGGCGGCCAGGGCCATGGTGGCCATGGGATCCCAGAGGACGTCCACCCCAAAGGGCAGGCGGATCGCTTCCCGAAGGCGGCCGATCACGTAGGCCATGGTGGCGGTGCTGGCGGGGTCCACCCGGAGCTCGTAGGGGCGGTCGTTCTCGTTGCCGAACATCACCGCATCCACCCCCGCCTCCTGGAGGGCCAGGAGGTCCCGCCGCGCCGCCTCCACGATGCCCTCGAGGTCCCCGTCGTAAAGCGGCGTGCCCGGGAGGGCCTTAAGGTGCACCATGGCGATCACCGGCTTCCTGCCAAAGAGGGCTTCAAACCGCTCCACTCACCACCTCCACCTCCACCAGGGCCTCGAGGGCGGGATCCTTTAGGTCCGTGACCACCCGATCTAAGGCGGCAAGGAAGGTCACGAAGGCCGAAGCCCGCTTGCCCCACTTGCTCCCGTCCGCCAGCAGGATGGTTTTGTGGCTCACCGCCATGGCCTTCCGCTTCACCGCTGCTTCCTCAAAGGTATGGTTGGTCACGCCCTCGGTATCAAAGGCGTCCGCTCCGATAAAGAAGAGATCAGCCCGCACCCGCTCCAGCAACTCCTCCGCCCACGAACCCACCAAGCTGTAGAAGCCGTTCCGTACCCTCCCCCCTACCAGGAGAACCTCCGTTTCCCCTTGGGCCAGGGTCTGGGCCACAGGAACATCCAGGGCCACGACCCTTAAGGGCCTGCCGGCAAGGAGGCGAGCCAGCGCCAGGGTGGTGGTACCGGAGTCCAGAATGACGGTGGCCCCATCGGGGACGAGGGCGCTGGCCCGCCGGGCGATGGCCTCTTTAGCCTCCCGGTTCCTGCCCAACTTGAGCGCATACGGGGGTTCCCCCTCGGGCACCATAGCGCCACCGTGCTCCCTTAAGAGGAGGCCTTGACGGGCCAAAGCGGCCAAGTCACGGCGCACCGTGGCCTCCGAAACTCCTAGGTGTCGGGCGAGGTCCTTGGTGCTCAATCCCCCGTACCGCCGTAGCAAGGTGAGCAGGCTCTGCCGTCGTAAGCTGGCCAATGACATCTTTGTGCGCAATTTTAAGCGAATGCGTGCGTATTTGTCAAGAACAAGCGGGCTTGCCCTGCAAACTTCGCCTGCAGTATGCATCCTAGCGCCACGGGCAAGCGCAGCCTTCCGCGGCGAGAACCGAGCCCCAAAGAGGTTCCTCACCCACCGCCTCGCCCGGCTCCTCTTCCGCGCCTTCCACGAGCTCACTTACCGCCAAACCGAGGCCTTCCCGCAAGAGAGGGAAGACCCCTTCCCCTCCCACCCGTCCCTGGCCCGCTACGCCCCCCACCCCTTGGAGCGAAGCCTCCTGATGGACCCCCTCCAGCGCCTGGCCCGGGAATTGGCGGCCCACCTCTCACACCAGGATCCCGACCCCCCATTTACCCCATGGACACCACCGGCCTGAGCCACCGGAGGGAGGACCAAGTACCGCTTGGGGGGGCTGCGGGCGTTCCTGGAGTTTTTGGCCCACGGCTATGTACACGTCAAAACCTCCATAGGGCATAACCCCAAGGGACTTCCGCGCCT
>NZ_JAKTNS010000049.1:0-12148 GCF_022760915.1 Thermus thalpophilus
GCCCATCAGGAGAGAGATATACACCCGTCCTCCTGACCTTTGCAAGGCAAGCCCACGCTACGGCGCCAGGGTGTAAAAAACCGTTAGACTGGGTACAGGGCTATCTGTGCTACACTCTTTAGGGTATCGGGGCGCAAGCCCCAGGGAGGGAAATGAATGAAAAGGACCTGGCAGCCCAACCGGAGGAAGCGGGCCAAGACCCACGGCTTCCGGGCCCGCATGAAGACCCCAGGCGGCAGGAAGGTGCTAAAGCGCAGGCGGCAGAAGGGCCGCTGGCGCCTCACGCCCAAGGTGAACGCCTAAAGGCCCCGCCCCCCGCCCCGGGGGGCAAACTCGTTTCCTTAAAGGGCGACCGGGACTTCGCCCGCCTGCGCAAGGGCAAGGCGGGGCGGGGGCGGTACGTGAGCGTGAAGTGGCTCCCGGCCTCCGAACTCCGGGTGGGCATCGTGGTCTCCAAAAAAGTGGGCAAGGCGGTGGTGCGCAACAAGGTGAAGCGGCGCCTGAGGGAGATCCTCCGCCGCCTCCACCTGCCCAAGGCCCACCTCCTGGTGGTGGCGAGCCCCGAGGCCCGGGAGGCGAGCTACGCCGAGCTCTTCCAGGACCTGGTGCGCGCCCTGAGGAAAAGCGGGCTGATACAATAGGCGGCGTGCGCAGGCTCCTCGTACTCCTGATCAAGGCGTACCGCCGGTACGTTTCCCCCCTCAAGCCCAAGACCTGCCGGTTTCACCCCACCTGTTCCGCTTACGCCCTCGAGGCCCTGGAGCGCCACGGGGCTTTTTGGGGAAGCTATTTGGCGGCGCGGCGGATCCTAAAGTGCCACCCCTTGCACCCCGGCGGGGTTGACCCCGTGCCCCTGGTTTTCCCGATGAGGAAGGAGGGGGCGCAATGAGGCAACTCCTGGCCCTCGTGGCGCTTTTGGCGCCCGCCTTGGCCCTCGAGGCCACCTTCAAGGACGTGGACGTGAACGGGGACGGCACCCCGGAGAAGGTGGCGGTGACCAACCTCATGGACCTGGCCTTTGACCAAAAGGGCCAGATCGTGGGCTGGTACGTGAAGACCTATAAGGGAACCGGCATCGGCGACTACACCCGGGCCCCTAACCTGGCGGAAGGGGGCCCCGTGGTGGCCCCCGAGGGCTTCTCCCCGGAAAAGGCGGAGTTCTTGGTGGAGGATGGCCGCCTCCTCGCCCGCTTCCACGGGCGGGAAGGCACCCTCACCTACCGCATAGAAAAGGGGCGCTACACCCTGCGGGTGGAGGCGGACTTCCCCTTAACCCTCAAGCTTAAAGCCCAGGGCCAGCCCAAGGTCCTCCTGGCTGGGGAAAAGGAGCCCGCCCCGAGCGGGGAGGGAAGCCTCCGCTACCTGGCCTGGCAGACCAAGCCCAAGGCGGGCTACGCCCTGGTGGCCTTCGCCGAGGAACCCTTTTGGGGCAAGCTGGTGGGCAGGGAAGGGGAGGTGAGGCTAGAAGGGGGCAAACCCCTCAAGCTCTACGGCGGCCAGAACGAGCTGGTGCGCTTCCACGTGGAGGGGCTCCTGGCCCTTCCCGGGCTTTTTAGCCCCAACATCTGGGGCCAGCTCTCCTTGGGCCTCCTTTGGCTCATGGAAACCGCCTTCCGCTACACGGGGAGCTGGGGCCTCGCCATCCTCTTCCTCACCCTGGTGGTGCGCCTCCTCCTTTGGCCTTTAATGCACCAGCAGTTCAAGAGCATGGCGGAGATCCAGCGCCTCCAGCCCCTCATCCAGAAGATCAACGAGAAGTACAAGGACGACCCCAACAAGCGGGCCGAGGCCACCATGAAGCTCTACCAGGAGCACAAGGTGAACCCCGCCGCCGGCTGCCTGCCCCTTTTCATCCAGATGCCCATCCTCTTCATCCTCTGGAAGGTGATCGCCAACTACGAGTTCGGCCAGGGGCTTTTGTGGATCCCCGACCTGGCCCTGCCCGACCCCTTCTACGTCCTCCCCGCCCTCTACGTGGCCACCACCTTCCTCTCCACCTGGCTTTCCGCCCACGGCAACAAGGACCTCATCCGCCAAAGCCTCTTCATGAACCTGATCTTCATCTTCCTGGTCCTGCAGTTCCCCGCCGGGGTGACCCTCTACTGGGTGCTCTCCAACCTGATCGGGGTGGCGCAGCAGTGGCTCATCAACCGGAGCCTGAAGCCAATGGGGGCGTAAACTTGAGGCATGGACGAGAAGAAAAAGAGCATTGACGACCTCCTCTCCGACCTCGGGGTCCTGGAAGAAGCCCCGGTGGAGGTGGAGCTTAAGGAGACGGGTAAAGAGCCCCACCCCCAAGGGCCAAAGGAAGTGCTGGAAGCCTTCTTGGTGGGCCTTCTCCTCCGCTTGGACCCAGCGCACTACGTGGAAGTCCGCCAGGAGGGAAACCTGCTCAAGGCGGAGGTCAAGGGCGGGGACCTGGGCCGCTTCATCGGCAAGGAGGGGCGCACCCTGAAGGCGGTGGAATACCTGGCGGGGGTGGTCCTGGCCAAGCACTTCGGCGGGGCGTACCGGGTGATCCTGGACGCCGCCGGCTACCGCAAGCGACAGGAGGACAAGATCCGCCGCATCGCCGAGGACGCCGCCCTCACCGTGGCCATGACCGGGGAGCCCCTGCACCTCCCCCCCATGCGGCCCTCGGAGCGGCGCATCGTCCACATGCTCCTCAAGAACCACCCCCAGGTGACCACGGAAAGCCAGGGGGAGGGCGAGGCGCGCCACGTGGTGGTCTACCCCCGTGATAAGGCTCCTCCGGGCGCTTCAGGCGCGGCTTAAGGCGGCGGGGCTCCCCGAGGGGGAGGCTTGGGACCTCCTGGCCTTGGCCACGGGGCTTTCCCGGAAGGACCTTCTCCTTTCGCTCCCTAAGCCCGCGCCCCCGGGAGCCGAGGAAAGGGCATGGGCCCTTTTGGAAAAGCGTCTTGCCCGCTACCCGCTGCAGTACCTCTTGGGGGAGGTGGAGTTTTTCGGCCTGCCCCTAAGGGTGGAAGAGGGGGTCCTCATCCCTCGTCCCGAGACGGAGGGCCTGGTGGCCTTGGGCCTGGCCCTTCCCCTCCCCCCGAGGCCCAGGGTCCTGGACGTGGGCACGGGCACCGGGGCCATCGCCCTCGCCCTGAAAAGCCGCCTGCCCGAGGCGGAAGTCTACGCCACGGACGTGGACGAAAAGGCCCTGCGCCTGGCGGAGGAAAACGCCAAGCGGCTTGGGCTTAAGGTCCGCTTCCTCAAAGCCCCCCTCACGGGGGGGCTTAGGGGGCTGGACCTGGTGGTGGCCAACCCCCCTTACCTCCCCGAGGCCTACCGGGAGGCGGCCCCCCCGGAGCTGGCCTACGAGAATCCCCTGGCCCTTTATGCCGGGGAAGAGGGGCTCGCCGTGGCCCAGCCCTTGGCCCTGGAAGCGGAAGGGGCCTTAAGGCCGGGGGGCTTCCTCCTTCTGGAACTGGCGCCGGAAAACGTCCACCGCCTGGCGGAAACGCTTCGGGAAAGGGGCTGGGAAGCGGAGGTGCTACGGGACCTGGCGGGTCGGGACCGGTACCTCCGGGCCCGGCGGCCCCCCGAGGAGGCGGAAGGCTAGGAGGGGCCGCTCCGTGGTCCACAGCTCCTTCTCCGCCACCACCCCCACCCGCACCACCCCCTGCCGCCCTTTCAGGAGGGCAAGGCCCCGGGCCAGTTCCTCCGGGGAGGGGAAGGTGGCGTATTCCGGGGGAAACCCCGCTTCCAGAAGGCGCTTCCTCGCCTCTTCCCCCAGGCGCTCCAGGGCCTCTTGGTGGCGGGCCGGCGTGCTGAGGCGAAAAGTGGCGCTACTCAGGACCTCCCCCTCGGCGAAGGCCCGCTTTGCCGGGTAGAAGCGCACCTGCACCAAAAGCTTGCCCTCTTGGTACCCGGCCCCCTCGAGGACCGCAAGCCCCGGGCCCCTGGCCTCCCCCAGAAGCTCCACCCCCCGGAAGCCCTGGAGGAGGGCCCGCCTTTCCGCCACCCTCTCCAGCACCGCCCGGCCCTCCTCCGTCCCCAGGCGCACCTCCCCCAGGTGAAGCCCTTGGCTTAGCCGCACCAGGCTCTGGGCCAGCTGCCCCTTTTCCCCCTGCAGGACCTCCGCTTGGGCCAAAAGGCTCAGGAGGCGCTCCTCCGCCTGGCGGAGCTCCCGCCGGGTGCGCTCCAAGGCGGCCTTAAGCCCCTCCGCCTCCTGGGCGAGGCGGGCCCGTTCCCGCCGCGCCTCCTCCAGGCGGGCCTGGGCCTTGGCGAGCTCCTCCTGGAGGCGGCGCCTTTCCGCCTCGAGGCTCCTCGCCGCCTCCTGGAGGCCCTTTAGGCGGCTCTCTAAGCCCTGAAGCTCCCGGCTCCTTTCCCCAAGCTCCTTGTTCTTTAGGGTGAGGCGGTTGGCCAGCTCCTCCCGCTCCGCCTTAAGCCGCTCCGTTTCCTGGAGAAGGGCCTTTCGCTCCTGGGTGAGGGCCTGGACCTGGCGGGAAAGGGCCTGGGCTTCCGCCTCGAGGCGGCGCCTCACGGCCTCCGCCGCCGCCAAGGCCTCTGAAAGCTCCCGCCTTTCCACCCGCAAAGCGTTGAGCTCCGCCAAAGCCCGGGCCGCCTCCGCCTCCATGGCCGCCTTGGCTCGCAAAAGCACGTCCCGCTCGGCCCTTAGCGCATCCCGCTCCTTGCGGATGGCCGTGGCCTCCAGGATCACCTCCCGGGCCTCGCGAAAGACCAAGAGGAAGCCCAGGTAGCTAAAAAGGGCGATGCCCACCCCGGTGAAGACGGCGATCAGGGTGGCAGTCTGGCGAGGGCGAAGTCCAAAGAGGCGGTAATGGCGCTTCCCCGCCCACTTGGCCACCTTGTCCCCCAGGTAGGCCACCAGGGCGGCGAGGAAGAGGATGAGGAATAAAAGCGCCCAAAAGGTCATCTAAAGCTCGTAATCCTCACCCAGGTAGTGCCGCCTTACCCCCTGGTCTTGGGCGAAGGTGTCGGGGTCCCCGTGGAAGAGGACCTGGCCGTCGTACATCAGGTAGACCCGGTCGGTGATGGCCAGGGTCTCCCGCACCGCGTGGTCGGTGATGAAGACCCCCACCCCGCGCCTTTCCCGGAGCTCGGCGATGACCTTTTGGATCTCCCGCACGTTCTTGGGGTCCACCCCGGTAAAGGGCTCGTCCAGGAGGATGAAGTCGGGGTCGGTGCAAAGGGCCCGGGCGATTTCCAACCGCCGCCTTTCCCCCCCAGAAAGGGCGTAGGCCAGGCGGTCTTTTAAATGGTAAATGGAGAGCTCCTCCAGAAGGGCTTTGGCCTTTTCCAGGCGCTCTTTTTTGGAAAGAGGCTGGAACTCCAGGATGGCGAGGAGGTTTTCCAGTACGGTCATCCGCCGGAAGGCGCTGGGCTCCTGGGGCAAATAGCCGAGGCCGAGCCGGGCCCTTTTGTACATGGGCAGGCGGCTCACCTCCTGCCCCTTTAGGTAGATGCGCCCCGCGGTGGGCTTGATGAACCCCACCACCATGTAAAAGGTGGTGGTCTTCCCCGCCCCGTTGGGGCCGAAGAGGGCCACGATCTCCCCCCGCTTCAGGTGAAGGTCCACCCCCCGCACCACCTCCTTGGGGCCGTAGCGCTTGCGCAAACCCTGGGCCAGAAGCTCCCCGTCCATTACCCCCAAGCCTAAGGCCAGGCCTTTAAGCGCGGATGAGATAATGGGCGAGGTATGGTGGTGACCCGCATTGCCCCAAGCCCCACGGGGGACCCCCACGTGGGCACGGCCTACATCGCCCTTTTCAACTACGCCTGGGCCCGCAAAAACGGGGGGCGCTTCCTGGTGCGCATAGAGGACACCGACCGCGCCCGCTACGTGCCGGGGGCGGAGGAGAGGATTTTGGCCGCCTTGAAGTGGCTTGGCATCACCTACGACGAAGGCCCCGACATCGGCGGCCCCCATGGGCCTTACCGCCAGTCGGAAAGGTTTCCCCTTTACCGACAGTACGCCGAGGAGCTTTTGCGGCGGGGGTGGGCCTACCGCGCCTTTGAAACCCCGGAGGAGCTGGAACAGATCCGCAAGGAAAAGGGGGGGTACGATGGCCGGGCCCGGAACATCCCCCCGGAGGAGGCGGAAGAGCGGGCTAAGCGGGGCGAGCCCCACGTGATCCGGCTCAAGGTCCCCCGCCCCGGCGCCACCGAGGTGAAGGACGAGCTCCGGGGGTTGGTGGTGTACGACAACCAGGAGATCCCCGATGTGGTCCTCCTGAAGTCCGATGGGTACCCCACCTACCACTTGGCCAACGTGGTGGACGACCACCTCATGGGGGTCACGGACGTGATCCGGGCGGAGGAGTGGCTGGTTTCCACCCCCATCCACGTCCTCCTCTACCGGGCCTTCGGCTGGGAGGTGCCCAAGTTCTACCACATGCCCCTCCTGCGCAACCCCGACAAGACCAAGATCAGCAAGCGGAAAAGCCACACCTCCTTGGAGTGGTACAAGGCGGAGGGGTTTTTGCCCGAGGCCCTGCGCAACTACCTCTGCCTCATGGGCTTTTCCATGCCCGATGGACGCGAGATCTTCAGCCTGGAGGAATTCATTGCGGCCTTCAGCTGGGACCGGGTTTCCTTGGGGGGGCCCGTCTTTGACCTGGAGAAGCTCCGGTGGATGAACGGGAAGTACATCCGGGAGGTCCTCTCCCTGGAGGAAGTGGCCGAGCGGGTGAAGCCCTTCTTGCAACAGGCGGGGCTTTCCTGGCCCGAGGAGGCCTACCTGCAAAGGGCGGTGGCCCTCATGCGCCCCCGCTTTGACACCCTCAAGGAGTTCCCGGAAAAGGCCCGCTACCTCTTCGCCGAGGACTACCCCTTCTCGGAGAAGGCCCTGGCCAAGCTGCGGGAAGGCCTACCCCTCCTCCGGGAGCTCCTTCCCGCCCTAAGGGCCCAGGAGGACTGGAGCGAGGCCGCCTTGGAGGGCCTCCTAAGGGGGTTCGCCGAGGCGAGGGGCCTCAAGCTGGGCCAAGTGGCCCAGCCCCTCCGGGCCGCCGTCACCGGCAGCCTGGAAACCCCGGGGCTTTTTGAGATCCTGGCCCTTTTGGGCAAGGAGCGGGTCCTGGGGCGGCTTGCGCGGGCCCTGGCCGCCTCGTGAAAAGAAGCGCGAAAGGGGCTATACTGGACGGGATGAAGCGGATTTTCGTCCTCTTGTTCCTGCTCGGTTTGGCCGGCGCCCAAAGCGCCATCCAGATGCGCTTCGGCCACGGGGAAGCCCTGGGCCTCACCTTTGGGGCCGGGGTGGAAAGCCGCCTAAGGCAGAACCTGGTGGGCCGCCTCACGGCGGAGCTCGCCCCCGCCGCTCCCGGGGTGGCTTTGGAGGCCGCCCTCCTCTTCAAGCCGGATCTGGGCCAGTACGAGCCGGGCCTACAGGGCCTCCTCCCCTACTTTGGGGGCGGCTTGGGCGCCCTCTTGGGGCCACGCCCCACCGCCGGGGTGGGCTTCACCTTGGGCCTCGAGGGCCTTCTGGACCCCTACACGGGCCTCTTCGCCGAGGGGAGCTACGTCTACGGCTTCGCCGACTTCCCCAAGGTCTGGCGCTTCGCCCTGGGGGTAAACTTCCGCTGATGGGCTTCTTTGACCGCCTAAAGGCCGGGCTCGCCAAGACCCGGGAAACCCTCCTCAAGGCCATCCCCTGGGGCGGCAACCCCGAGGAGGTCTTGGAAGAGCTGGAGATGGCCCTCCTGGCCGCCGACGTGGGGGTGGCGGCCACGGAGGAACTCCTGGCGGAGCTCAAGGCCTCGGGAAGGAAGGACCTGAAGGAGGCGGTGAAGGAAAAGCTCGTCCAGATGCTGGAGCCGGACGAGCGCCGGGCAACCCTGCGCAAGCTGGGCTTCCGCCCCCAAACCCCCAAGCCCGTGGAGCCCCAAGGGCACGTGGTGATGGTGGTGGGGGTGAACGGGGTGGGCAAGACCACCACCATCGCCAAGCTGGGCCGCTACTACCAAGCCTTGGGCAAGAAGGTGATGTTCTGCGCCGGGGACACCTTCCGCGCCGCCGGGGCCACGCAGCTCGCCGAGTGGGGCAAGCGCCTGGGCATCCCCGTGATCCAAGGCCCCGAAGGGGCGGACCCCGCCGCCCTCGCCTTTGACGCCGCCCAAGCCCGAAAGGCGCGGGGTTTTGACCTCCTCTTCGTGGACACCGCCGGCCGCCTCCACACCAAGCACAACCTGATGGAGGAGCTCAAGAAGGTGAAGCGGGCCATCGCCAAGGCCGAACCCGGGGAGCCAGGGGAAGTCTGGCTGGTGCTGGACGCCGTGACGGGGCAAAACGGCCTGGAGCAGGCCAAGCGCTTCCACGAGGCGGTGGGCCTAACCGGCGTCATCGTCACCAAGCTGGACGGCACCGCCAAGGGAGGGGTCCTGGTGCCCATCGTGCGCACCTTGAAGGTGCCCATCCGGTTCATCGGGGTGGGGGAGGGCCCGGAGGACCTCCAGCCCTTTGACGCCGAGGCCTTCGTGGAGGCCCTTCTGGAAGCCTAATCCTCCTCCTTGGGCCGCCAGGGGCAGTGGCGGCACCCCGAGCCGCAGCAGTAGCCCCGCTTGCGGTGGTAAGCCTCGGTGAAGACCATCCTCTCCCCTTCCCAGTAGAAGTCTTCCCCTTCGCGCAACGCCTCGTCCTCGCCCTTCACAAGCACCAGTTTAGGGGTATGCTTTAGCCGATGAAGCGCGGCGCTTTCCTCCTCAGCTTCGCCTGGGTGGTGGCCTTGGTGGCCACCTTGGGTAGCCTCTACTACTCCGAGGTGCGGCTTTTCCTCCCCTGCGAGCTCTGCTGGTACCAGCGCATCTTCATGTACCCGCAGGCGGTGATCCTGGGCCTCGCCCTCTGGCGGCAGGACCTCGGGGTGTGGCCCTACAGCCTCACCCTTTCCCTCATCGGGGGGAGCATCAGCACCCTGCACCTCCTGGAGCAAACCTTCCCCGAGCGCTTCACCCTGGCCTGCAAGCCCCCCGTGCCCTGCTCGGTGGAGTACATCCCCCAGTTTCCCATCCCCTTGCAAGCCCTCATCGCCTTCCTTCTCATCGCCATCAGCATGGGGCTTCTGGCCCAGGAGGCGAGGCGGGGTTAGGCCAAGCGCCGCGCCTCGAGGGTGCCCTCCACCTCCACGTAGAGGGGAGCGAAGGGAGCCTCCTGGTGAAGCCGCACCCGCCCGAGGCGGCGGGCCTCCAAAAGGGCGGCGAAGCCCACCGCTTTTTCCTCCCAGGAGCGAAGGGGGAGGCGGTGGAAGGCTACCCGGCCCTTAAGGAAGGGCAAAAGCCTAGCCCAGGCCTCCTGCAAGCCAAAGGCTTCCCGCGGCAGGTGAAGCACCGCCTTGCGAAAGGGGCGGGCCGCCTCGGCCAAGACCTTGGGGGGAAGCCGCAGGGAAGGCCTGGGCACAGGGGGTGGAGCCGCTGGGTAGAGCCGGGCCCGCTTGGCCAAACGCCCTTCCAAAAAGGCCACGGCCTCGGAAAGGTCTAAAAGGACCCGCACCAAGGGGGCTTCCTCCCCCTCCTCCTTGGGCGTCAGGGCCTTCTCCGGAGCGAGCTTCAGGACGAGGAGCTCCGCCAAAAGGGGCAGAAGCTCGGCCTTGGCCTTTAGGTCCCCCGGCACTTGGGAAAGGGCCTGCTCCACCACCTGGAGGACGGGGAGGTCCTTGGGGGAAAGCCGCCCCCGCCTTAGGGCCTCCCGGAGCTCTAAGGGAGACCCGGCGAAACCAGGAAACGCCAAGCGGATCACGCCAGGACCGGCCGCTTCTTGGGCAGGAGGAGGCCCACCTTCTCCCGCACCTCTTCCATGGTGGCCGCCGCCACCCCCCGCGCCCGCTTCGCCCCCTCCACCAAAACGTCCATCACGTAGTCGGGGTCCCGCTTAAGCGCCTCCGCCCGCTCCCGAATGGGCCTTAGGGTCTTCATCATCTCCTCAAAGAGGATGCGCTTCACCACGTACGTGCCCACCCCCGCCTTGCGGTACTCCTCCTTCAGGACCTCCACCAGCTCCTTGGGGGCGAAGTAGGAGAGGTAGGTGAAGACGATGGTCCTCTCGGGGTCCCCGGGGTCGGAAAGCCGAATCCTCTGGGGGTCATCGGGCAGGTGCTGGATCTTCTGCCAGATGCTTTCCTCGGGCTCCAGAAGGCCGATGGTGTTGCCCAAGGACTTGCTCATCTTGGCCTTGCCGTCAATGCCCGGCACCCGGGGGGCCTCCGGGTTCAAGAGGGCCTCGGGCTCGGGGAAGGTTTCCCCGAAGAGGTGGTTGAAGCGGCGGGCGATCTCCCGGGTGAGCTCAATGTGCTGCACCTGGTCCTCCCCCACCGGCACGGTGTCCGCCTTGTAGATGAGGATGTCCGCCGCCTGCAAAACGGGGTACATGAGGAGGCCGCTCCAGATGGTTTCCTGCTTGCTGGCCTTGTCCTTGAACTGGGTCATGCGGGTGAGGTCGCCTAAGGGGGTGAGGGTGGTGAAGACCCAGGCAAGCTCCGTGTGCTCGGGCACGTGGGACTGGACGAAGAGGGTGACCTTGTCCGGGTCAAGCCCAGCGGCGATGTTCACCAAGGCCGCCTCAAAGGTGCGGCGGGCCAGGGTCTGGGGATCGTAGGCCAGGGGGTTGGTGAGGGCGTGGTAGTCCACGATGCAAAAGAAGGCCTCCCGGCCCAGCTTCTCCCCGATGGCCACCCACTGCTTGATGGCCCCCAGGTAGTTGCCAATGTGGATCTCCCCCGAGGGCTGGATGCCCGAGAGGACGCGCTTCATGGCCTAAGTGTAGCAAAAGGTTTGGGCCCCCTTGCGGGGGCCTTTTGGTGCCGGGGGCGGGACTTGAACCCGCACGCCCTTGCGGGCACATGACCCTGAATCATGCGCGTCTACCAATTCCGCCACCCCGGCGGACGCAAGGGTCATTGTAGGGGGACGGGCGCTTCCCGTCAAGCTGGCCCGCTGACCTTCCCCCCTAAGTTCCGACGAGGCCAGGGGGATAGAGCCGTTGCTGCCAGGAGACGAGGGCTTCTTTGAGTGCCTCCCGCCACCAGGCCCGGGGGAAGCGATGCGGGGCCCTCAGGAGAAGGAATAGCCCAGAGTAGTCCCGCCACTTCCGCCAACCAGGCCCCCCCTTTCCCGCTGCCACCTCCCCCGCAGCGTCTCCCCAATCAGCAACCCCAAGGCGTAGGCGAAGGCTAAAAGCCATAGCGTCTTCTCCGCGTTCTCCCGCCGCTTGTTCATCAAGTTCCCCATCCCCAAGTAGCTCTTCAGGTCCCGAAAGGACTCCTCAACCTTCATCCGCTCCCGGTACACCGCCAAAAGCTCCTCCACCGGCAGGTTCCCCATCACCCAAAGCGGCTCCTCCCACATCGCCTCCCACACCCCCACCACGTTCACCCTACATCCCCACCGAGACCCCTCCGTGCGGTAGTACACCCCCGTCCACGCCACCCACTCCCCACGCCCAAGCCGCAAGGGAATCCGCCGCCCCGCCTCGTCCTCCACATACGCCTTCCCCCTCGCGTTCAACCGGATGGCGTACCGCACCCCCGCCTCCTCCAGCACCTCAAGCCATCCCCCAAAGGAAAACTCCCGGTCAAACACCCACACCGACCCCGGCTCCACCCCCTCCAACGCCTCCCGCAAAAACCTCCGCCAAACCCGGTTGCGGCTCGTCCCCTCCGCCTCCAAGGTGGCCTGGGAATAGAGCCCCACGTGCACGGGTATCGCCCTCCCCTTGTAGGGCTGGGCCAGGGTGAACACCCAAAAGCCCCGCCCTCCATCCTGCAATCTCCCCACGTAGGGGGTGCGCTTAGCCTGGGGACGGTGGACTTCCGTGAGGTCCGCCAGGAGGATGGGATGCTGGGTGTCAACGAGGCGGTGCAGGAAGCGCTTGGGGTCCAAGCCTTCCAGGAGGCGTTCAATGGCCTTGTAGTTGGCCTCCTCGGTGGCTTCCTGGCGGTAGTGCCGGGCCCAGTCGCTTTTGCGGGCGGAGCCCGAGGCCAGGATGGCGTAGCACAGGCGAGCCACCTTCTCCGTGTCCTTGGGCCTATCCACCACCAGCTCCACAAACGGCACCAGGTCCTTGTAGGTGATCGGCAAACCCCTCATCACCCACGCATTCTGACCTGTCGGAACACAAGGGGGAAGGTCAGGGCCCGGGCTTGCCTTGCAAAGGTCAGGAGGACGGGTGTATATCTCTCTCCTGATGGGCA